>JAASSQ010000155.1 GCA_021767845.1 Roseovarius sp.
TCCTCAAGACCGCCGATACCGCGCCGCTCGACGTGACGGGCTACGGCACCCTGGCCGAGCGTGAGGCCGAGGGCCACGACATCTCGGACGAGGAACGCGCGCTGATGCAGCGCGCGCTTGATGAGAACGCGGTGATCGTGGCGCAGGTCGTGCCGTTTTTCGACTGACGGAACGGCGCGGGCGCGGGATCAGGCCGCGCGCTCCATCGCAAGCGTGATCGCCTCGAAGGGTTTGAGCACCGGCCAGACCGGGCGGGCATGTTCGGGCAGGCGGGCGCGGTCCGCCCCGGCCAGCACCGACTGGGCCAGCTGCGCGGGCTTGCGCCGCAGCCGACCCACGTAAAGACTTTCCAGCGCGCAGCCGGCGGCCATGACCGCTTCGTGGCCCGGCAACAGCATGTGGTAATAGGTCACCAGTTCCGGCCCCTTGGCGAACAGCGCCGATTTGCCGTTCACCAGGTGGCGCGCGGGCACCAGAACCGCCTCGCGCCCGAACATGTATTCCACCTCGCTGCCGCCCAGGACCAGCCGTTGCTGCGGGGCCACCACGATATCCTTGGTCAGGCCGAAATAGGGCGCCCGCAGCCGCACGGGCCGAAAGCTGCCGCGCGCGGGCACCGTGCGGCTGACCATCCGCAGGATCGGCACCGCTTCGCCCTTGTCGGTTAGAACCATGTCGCCGCGCCGCAACCGCCCTGCCGGCACGTCGCCGGTCTCGGTCGCGATCGGCACGCGGCTGGTCAGGGCGGGCATCGGGCCGACGGGCTCCACCCTGGTCGAGACCGCGAAGAAATCGACATCGCGATCCATCTCGCGGCTGTGCGGGTGGCGGGCCAGGGCCTCGATATCGGCCAGCAGCATCGGGTGCGGCGGCGGCAGATCGACGGAATGGATGATGTCGCTCTCGGGTCGCTCCAGGGTCAGCCGCCCCCACCGGGCCGGTGCGTCCCAGGCATAGGTCAGGCGCACGATATCGGTGCGCCCGTCGGGATCGTGCGGCAGCGTGGCATGGCGGATGTCGTCATCCTGCGTCTCGACCAGGATGATGCCGCCCTCGGGCAACGCCCGCAGCGAGAAACTTCCGCTCCATGGATGGGTGCGCCGGAAGGCCAGCAGGGTCTGCGGCCGCCCCTCGGGAGACAGCCGCGTTTCCAGCAACAGCGTGCCGCGCGGCAACAGCCGGTCAGGGGGGTAGGCATGGCCGCCCTGCTCGGCAGGACCGCATCCCAGGCCCTGCGGGCGGAACTGGCCGCCGTGGTGGTCGGTGATCGCGATCCAGCTCACGGGTCAGGCCACCCGTGCCCCGACCAGAAGCTCGGCTTCGTACCGCTTCAGGACGCGCCGCGCGGCAGGGCTGTAGCCTGCGCCGGTTCTGGGGTCGATCTCGGGGAAGATGGCGCAGATTTCCGCGACGATCTCGGCCTCGAAGCTGTTTTCGATCTGCGGGCCGGGCAGGAAGCTCTCGGTTTCCAGACCTTCCGAGAACACCACCTGGTGCCGATCGAACATCAGGTGCACATACTCCACCTCGCCACCCTCGATCCGGCGCACGCTGCGCCCGTTCACAAGGTCGCGCGCGGCGACCAGAACCTCGCCTTCCCCGAACAGGATCTCGGCCAGGCTGTCACGGATCAGCACCCGGTGCAACGGCGACACCGTCACGGCGTCATGCGCTCCGAAGGCCCCCGCCTCGATGCGGATCGGGGCGAAATCGCCCTCGGCCGCCACACACCGCCGCCCGATCCAGCGCAGCGGCTGTGCGCCCTCGTCCTTGGTCAGAACCAGGTCGCCGGGCACCAGGTCCTCGACCCGGACCTGCCCCTCGGGCGTGGCCAGGCGCGTGCCGGCGGTGAAGCAGGGCACCGAATCGACATTCACGAAGCCCACATCGGTCTGCCCGGTGCTGCTGGCGACCTCGTAGGTGAAATTCATCTCTTCGATGTCGCCATCGCCGGTCAGGGTGACAGTGCCATCGGCATTCAGCGTGACCTGCTGGCCGGTGGCCAGCGTGACGGTATCACCCGCGGCGACGGCCTGACCGTTCAGATGGGTGATCGTCAGGGTGCCGCCGGTGTCGTTGCTGTCATTGGCCAGCAGGTCGATCGTCTTGGTGCCGTCGGGATAGAGGTTGGTGCTGTCGTCATTGGCGATCAGCGTGGTCTGCACGCTGTCCGCCGCGATCAGCAGGTTCGAGTCATACTGGCTGTCCACCACGTCCGCGATGCCGATGCGGATCGAGTTGACCTGGCCGGCGTTCACCGGGAAGGTCAGGGTCATGGTGACGGTGAACCCGTCCATCTCGGTGTTGAACTGGTCGTTCGTGTTGTCGTTATACAGGTTCGCGTTCGACGTGGCGTTCAGGTTGTTGGGGTCGGCATCGCCATCGCCCACCGACAGGTTCACCTGCTGGCCGTTGACCCAGACGCCCACGAAATCCTGATAGATGCCGGTCTGGTATTCCGGGAATTCCTCCGAGGCGAACACGAACTGCATCGTCATCGTGTCGCCGGTGGGTGTGAAATCCACGTCCAGATACGAGGCGTCGTAAGTGTCGGTCCCGGCCGCGGCGTCGAACAGGGCATTGCCGTCCTCGCCCGAGGTGTTGGTCGAGGTGTTGGTGGACTGGTTCGAGTTGTCCTGAAGCCACCATGCCCAGCTGGGCGGGGTGCTGTTGGTGATGTCCTGCGCATTGCCGGTGGACAGGATGACACCGGAATCCGATGGCGTGACCCCCGGCGCGATGCTGTCGCCGTTGGAATAGATCCCCGAGGAGTTCGTCGCCCCGGTATAGGACGCGCCCTCGACGGTCACGCCGTCACCGAAGATCGCCTCCGCCATGTCAATCGCCGACGCGGACGTATTGATCGGAAGTTCTGCCGGTGTCACCATTGGTCAGCCCCAAACACGTTGTGCCGGGGCAGCGCAAAACGCAGCCGTGCGGATGCACTCCGCCAACAAAATCTGGACATGCCTCTGTCCGCTCGATCGCGGGCCTTTTGCGGCCCTGCTGTATTTTGCCCTGCCTCGGGTCTTTGTTTATTATCGAAAGATTATCAAATCTCTTTCGACTTGTTAACAGAATTCAACAACTTCCCGCAGAATGTGGCGCGGCGACCCGTCCGGCGCCGGATTTGCGCTTTCCGGCGGCCTGCGCTAGGCGGTTGACCCAGACCATTCCTGACCAGCGAGACACCATGCCACACACGCCCGTCGATCCCGTAAGCCTGACCGCCGATCTGGTGCGCTGCCCCTCCGTCACGCCCGAGGAAGGCGGCGCGCTGCGCCTGCTGGAAGACCGGCTGACCGCGGCCGGCTTCACCTGCACCCGCATCGACCGTGGCGGTGTGTCGAACCTCTTTGCCCGCTGGGGCGACAAGGGCGCGGCGCGCAGCTTCGGGTTCAACGGTCATACCGACGTGGTGCCGCTTGGCGACGAAGCCGCCTGGACGATGCCGCCCTTCGGCGCCGAGCAGAAGGACGGCTTTCTCTGGGGGCGGGGCGCCACCGACATGAAATCCGGAGTCGCGGCCTTTGTCGCGGCGGCGATCGACTTCGTCAGCGAAACCCCGCCCCGCGACGGCGCGCTGATCCTGACCATCACCGGCGACGAGGAGGGCGACGCCGTGGACGGCACCGCCGCGATCCTCGACTGGATGGGCCAGGCGGGCGAGCGAATGGATGTCTGCCTGGTGGGCGAACCCACGTGCCCCGAGACCCTTGGCGACATGATCAAGATCGGGCGGCGCGGCTCGCTCAGCGCGTGGTTCACCCTGACGGGCGAGCAGGGCCACTCCGCCTACCTGCACCAAACCCGCAACCCGCTGCCCGCGATGGCCCGGCTGATGGACCGCCTGTCCAGCCACACGCTCGACGAGGGCACCGAGCATTTCGACCCCTCCACCCTGTCGGTCGTCACCATCGACACCGGCAACCCGGCGACCAACGTGATCCCCGCGCAATGCCGCGCCACGGTCAATATCCGCTTCAACGATGCCCATGAGAGCGCCGCGCTGACCCGCTGGATGCAATCCGAGCTGGACGCCGTGACCGCCGAATTCGGTATCGAGGGCGAGATGGAAGTCAAGGTCTCGGGCGAAAGTTTCGTGACCCCGCCGGGGCCGCTGTCGGACATGGTCGCCGGTGCCGTGCAGGCCGAAACCAACATCACGCCCACCCTGTCCACCAGCGGCGGCACCTCGGATGCGCGCTTCGTCAAGGATCACTGCCCGGTGGTCGAATTCGGCCTTGTTGGCAAGACCATGCACCAGGTGGACGAACGGGTCGAGGTGGCGCTGATCCCGCGGCTCAAGGCGATCTATGGCCGCATTTTGCGGGACTATTTCGCATGACGCTGCGGGTCGGGCCCACTGACGATCTGGACACCTGCCTCAGCCTGCGCCGGATCGTCTTCATCGACGAACAGGGCGTGTCGGAGGCCGAGGAACGCGACGGTCTCGACCCGCAGGCGCATCACATCCTGGCCACGCAGGGCGGGCGCCCCGTGGGTTGCGCGCGGATCCTCGTGCAGGGCGAGACCGGCAAGATCGGCCGTGTCTGCGTGCTGCGGCAGGCGCGGGGCACGGGCCTTGGCGCGGCGCTGATCCGCGCCTGCATCGACCACCTGCGCGGCCTGCCCGGCGTGACCCGCGCCAAGCTCGGCGCGCAGGCCCACGCGCTCGGCTTCTACGAGAAACTGGGTTTTGTCGCCTTCGGGCCGGAATACCTCGATGCCGGCATCCCGCACCGCGACATGGAACGCCCGCTATGAGCCGCCGCCCCCGGCTGGTCGTGATGGTGAAAGAGCCGCGCCCCGGCCGGGTCAAGACGCGGCTGGGGCGCGAGATCGGCATGGTGGACGCCGCGTGGTGGTTCCGGCACCAGGTCGGCGCGCTTCTGCGGCGGCTGGAGGATCCCCGCTGGCAGCTTGTGCTGGCGGTCTCTCCCGACCGGGCGGGGCTGACCAGCCGGGTGTGGCCCGCGCATCTGCCCCGCGTGGCGCAAGGCGGCGGCGATCTGGGCGACCGGATGGGGCGGCTGCTGCGCGGCCTGCCGCCGGGGCCGGTCTGCATCGTCGGCGGCGACATTCCCGGCCTCGGCGCGGCCCATGTCGCGCGCGCGTTCAAGGGCCTCGGCGATCATGACGCGGTGTTCGGCCCGGCGCCCGATGGCGGGTTCTGGCTGGTGGGGATGAGGCGCAGCGCGCCGCCGCCCGCCACGCTCTTTCGCGGCGTGCGCTGGTCCACGCCCCATGCGCTGGCCGACAGCATCGCCAGCCTGCCGGGCCTGCGGATCGGGCAGGTCGATACGCTGCGCGACGTGGACACCGCCGCCGATCTGCCCTGACCCTCGCGCCGCCGGGGGCGCTGCCCCCGGACCCCCGGGGTATTTTGCCCAAGAAGAAACAGGCGCGCGGTCTGTTAACCTTGGCCCCGTTCGGTGCGATTACCGACGCGATACCGACGTTATACCGACGTGATACCGATGGGCCGCAGAGCGGTGTTTTGCCTTGTTAACAAGGCTGCCATGCCCGAGTCGCGCCAAGGGTTAACGTTTTCGCCGATGGCACCCCGTTTTCATCCGTGCTAGGCCTGCCCCATGAGCCAGATGCCAACCAAGACCGAGATCCTGCAATGGATTTCCGATAACCCGACCCTCACCTCGAAGCGCGACATCGCCAAGGCCTTCGGGATCAAGGGCGCGGCCCGGATCGACCTCAAGCGCCTGCTGAAGGAGCTGGAGGACGAAGGCCATCTGGAAAAGCGCAAGAAGACCTATCGCGACCCCGAGAAATTGCCGCCCGTCAGCGTCTTGCAGGTGTCGGGCCAAACCGCGGACGGGGAGCTTCTGGCGCGTCCGCTGGAGTGGCATGGCGAGGGGGTGGAGCCGGTGGTCATGGTGATGCCGCGCGCCTCGGACCCGGCGATGGGCGAGGGCGACCGCATCCTGGCCCGGCTTCAGGAAGTGAAGGGCGAGGATCACCATTACGAGGCCCGCCTGATCCGCCGGATCGGCGCCAATCCCCGGAAAGTGCTGGGGATTTTCCGCAAACGCGACGAGGGGGGGCGGATCGTGCCGATCGACAAGGGCGACGGCAAGGAATGGCACGTTCCGTCGGATGCCACCGGCGGCGCGCAGGATGGCGAACTGGTCGAGGCCGAGCAATCCGGGCCCAAGGGCCGCATGGGCCTGCCGCGCGCCCGCGTCCTGGATCGCCTGGGCGATCCGGCCGCGCCCAAGGCGGTGTCGCTCATCGCCATTCACCAGCACGGCATTCCCTCGGAGTTTCCCGATGACGTGATCGCCGAGGCTGACCGCATGAAGCCCGCCGGCCTCAAGGGGCGCGAGGACATGCGCGATCTGCCGCTTGTCACCATCGACCCGTCCGATGCGCGCGACCATGACGATGCCGTTTGGGCGCATGAGGATGACGACCCCAAGAACGAAGGCGGCCATGTGATCTGGGTCGCCATCGCGGATGTCGCGCATTACGTGACCCCCGGCAGCGCGCTGGACCAGGAGGCCAGGAAACGCGGCAATTCCAGTTACTTCCCGGACCGCGTGGTGCCGATGCTGCCGGATCGTCTGTCGGGCGATCTGTGCTCGTTGCACGAGGGTGTGCCGCGCGCCTGCATCGCCGTGCGGATGCAGATCGACGCGCATGGCGAAAAGGTGGGACACCGCTTCGTGCGGGGGTTGATGCGCTCGGGCGCCTCGCTGACCTATCAGCAGGTGCAGCAGGCGATGGACGGCGCGCCGGACGACAAATGCGGCTCCCTGATGGACGAGGTGATCCGCCCGCTTTACGCCGCCTACCGGGCGCTGACCAAGGCGCGCGAGCGCCGCCAGCCGCTGGATCTGGACCTGCCCGAGCGCAAGATCGTGCTGGGCGAGACGGGCACGGTTCTGTCCGTTAACTTCGCTGAAAGGTTGGATGCGCATAAGCTGATCGAGGA
>JAASSQ010000156.1 GCA_021767845.1 Roseovarius sp.
GACCGGCGGCGCGGTGGCGCTTGGCGATCTGTCGCGCGTCACGCTTGATCCCACCGGGCAGCCCGCGCATTGGCGGCTGGCGCAGCGCGGTCAGCCCGATCTGATGATCCCCGTCACGGCGTCGGGCGCAGACCAGCTGTTCGATGCCTTCGCCACGCTAGAGGGCATCCGCACCGAACACATGCTGGCCAAATTGCGACGGCCCGGATCACACCCTGTCGTGATCTGGCGGAAAGAGACCGTCCGGCTACATTGACACCCCGTGCGAATAGGGCCACTTGTGGCAGCTTAACACGCGCGACAAGGCAGGAGAGGCGCCGATGTCCATACCCCAGTCCGGTGGCGGGCCGATCGAACGGCATGAGCAGCTTGCGGAGTATCTCGAAAGCGGCTGCAAGCCGCGCGAGGACTGGCGCATCGGCACCGAGCACGAGAAATTCGGCTATTGCAAGGATACGCTCAAGCCCATTCCCTACGAGGGCGACCGCAGCGTCCTGGCCGTTCTGGAAGGCCTGCGCGACCTGCATGGGTGGGCGCCGCTGGAAGAGGGCGGCAAGCTGATCGGGCTGGAAAAGGACGGTGCCAATGTCAGCCTTGAACCGGGGGGCCAGCTGGAACTGTCCGGCGCGCCGCTGGAAAACATCCATGAAACCTGCGACGAGGTGAACGCCCATCTGGCCGATGTGAAGGACATCGCCGACAAGGTCGGCGTGGGCTTCATCGGGCTGGGGGCCGCGCCGGTCTGGCGGCACGAGGACATGCCGCGCATGCCCAAGGGGCGCTACAAGCTGATGACCGACTACATGGACCGCGTCGGCAGCATGGGAAAATCCATGATGTATCGCACCTGCACGGTCCAGGTGAACCTTGATTTCGGGTCGGAAGCGGACATGGTGAAAAAGCTGCGCGTGGCGCTTGCGTTGCAGCCGGTGGCGACCGCGCTCTTTGCCAATTCGCCGTTCTTCGAGGGGCAGCCGACAGGCGTGAAATCGTGGCGGTCGCGGGTCTGGCGCGATCTGGATGACGACCGCACGGGGATGCTGCCCTTTGTCTTCGAGGACGGCTTCGGGTTCGAGGCGTGGGTCGAGTATGCCCTTGATGTACCTATGTATTTTGTCTATCGAGACGGGGTTTACATCGACGCGCTCGGGCAATCCTTCCGCGACTTCCTGAAGGGCGAGCTGCCGGCCTTGCCGGGCGAGAAACCCACGCTTTCGGATTGGGCGGATCACCTGACCACGATCTTCCCCGAGGCGCGAATCAAGAAGTTCATGGAGATGCGCGGGGCCGATGGCGGGCCGTGGCGGCGGCTGTGCGCCTTGCCGGCGTTCTGGGTGGGGCTGATGTATGACCAGGCCTCGCTGGATGCGGCGTGGGACCTGGTCAAGGACTGGGACGCGGAGACGCGCGAGGCGCTGCGGGTGGCGGCCAGCGAAAAAGCGTTGCAGGCCAATGTGATGGGCCTTTCCATGCACGATCTGGCGCGCGAGGTTCTGGCGATTTCCGAGGCCGGTCTGAAGGCGCGCGGCCGCACCGGGGCCAACGGGATGATCCCCGACGAGACCCATTTCCTGAACGCGCTGAAGGAAAGCGTGGAGAGCGGCAAGGTGCCCGCCGACGAGTTGCTGGACCGCTATCACGGCGACTGGAACGGCGACCTGAGCCGGATCTATGCCGAGTATTCCTACTGAAAGGTCAACGGGGCGAACGCCACGTCGGTATTACGTCGGTATCGCGTCGGTATCGTGTCGGTGCGCGGCACCGATCACCCGTCCGGCGCGTCCGGCACCAGGGACAGCACGAACGCCTCGACCTTGGCGCGTGGCATCTTGCAGAGGCGCAGCCGCGCACCCGAGGCCAGCCGGTAGAGATCGAGGCTGATGCAATCCGGCCCGCCCAGTTCATGCGCCACCAGCTTGGCGCTGGTGCCGCCGGCGAAATCGACCCGGCTGACCACGTAGCGGCAGCCCTGCGCCCGGCCGGTGAACGTGCCGCGCGGCAGCGCGTTGAAAGCGGCCAGAAAGCCGGGTGTCACTTCTGCCCGATCCGGGGTTCGGTTCCGGCGCGGATGCGGGCGATGTTCTCACGGTGGCGCCAGAACACCACCAGCGTCAGGATCACGCCCAGCACGAAGACCTGCGGATAGCCCAGCATCACGATCCAGATGGTCGAACTGGCCGCGGCGGCGATCGCGGCGTAGGACGACATCCGCTTGAGCACCGCGAAGAGAAGCCATGTCGCGCAGCAGGCCAGCCCCACGGGCCACGCAAGCGCCAGCAGCAGCCCGAGGAAGGTGGCGACGCCCTTGCCGCCCTTGAAGCCCAGCCAGACCGGGTAGCAATGGCCCAGAAACGCCATCAGGCCCGCAGCCTGCGCCGCGTCCTCGCCCGTCAGGTGGCGGGCCAGCAGCGCGGCGATGGCGCCCTTGGCCCCGTCCAGCAGCAGAGTGGCCGCCGCTGCCCCCTTGGAGCCGGTGCGCAACACGTTGGTCGCGCCGATATTGCCCGACCCGATCTCGCGCAGGTTGCCGAGATTCATGGCGCGGGTCAGCACGAGGCCGAAGGGGATCGAGCCGAGAAGGTAGCCGAGGACGGCCCAGACGATCAGCAGCGTGGCGGAGGTTTCGATCAGGGGCATCACGACACCTCGAAAACAGGGGCGCCGGCCACATAGGTCGCTCGCACCTTGCCCTGCAGGCGCTGACCGTCGAACGGCGTGTTCTTGGATTTCGACCGCAGGGTGGTGCGGTCCATGACGAAGGGCTTGTCGGGGTCGAAGACCACCAGATCGGCGGGCGCCCCCGGCGCCAGCCGCCCCGAGGCCAGCCCCAATCGCCGCGCCGGGTTGAGGGACATGGCCCGGAACAGCGTGGGCAGGTCCAGATCGCCGGAATGATAGAGCCGCAACGCCGCTGGCAGCAGCGTTTCGAGCGCGACCGCGCCCGAGGCGGCCTCTTCGAAGGGCAGGCGCTTGGATTCCTCGTCCTGGGGGGTGTGCATGGAGCTGATGATGTCGATCAGGCCGGTGCGGACACCCTCGATCACGGCCTGCCGGTCATCCTCGGCGCGCAGGGGCGGTTTGACCTTGAAGAAGGTGCGGTAGTCGGCCACGTCCAGCTCGTTCAGCGTCAGGTGGTGGATCGAGGTGCCGGCGGTGACGTCGAGCCCGTTGCGCTTGGCCCGCTCCAGCGCGGGCAGCGCGCGGGCGGTGGTGATCTGGTCGGCGTGATAGGCCGCCCCGGTCATTTCCAGCAGCGCGATGTCGCGGTCCAGCCCCATGCGTTCGGCCATCGGCGAGACCGAGGGCAACCCGCGCAGCGACGCGAATTTGCCCGAGGTCGCCGCGGCCCCGTCGCTGAGGCCCGGTTCCTGCGGGTGGGCGATCACGAGCGCGCCGAGCGCACGGGCATAGGTCAGCGCGCGCTGAAAGACCTTGGTGTTGGTCACGACATGGTCGCAATCGGTGAAGGCCACGGCCCCGGCATCCATCAGGAACCCGATCTCGGTCATCTCGCGGCCCTCGCGGCCCTTGGTCAGCGCGGCCATCGGGCGCACGTTGACCGGCCCGGCCGCGTTGGCGCGGCGGGCCACGAATTCAAGCGTCTCGGGGCTGTCGATCGCGGGGGCCGTGTCGGGGCGGGTGACGATGGTGGTCACCCCGCCCGCCGCCGCCGCCAGCCCGGCGGAGCGATAGGATTCCTTGTGCCGCTCGCCGGGTTCGCAGACCTTGACCCCGATGTCCACGATGCCGGGTGCAAGGCAATGCCCGGCGCAGTCGATCACGCGGGCGGCGGCGGGCGCGGGATCGTTGGCGGTGCCGACGGCCTTGATGACGCCCTCTTCGATCAGCAGCCAGCCGGGGGCGTCGGTGCCCTGTTCGGGGTCGATCAGGCGCGCGTCGGTGAAAAGCGTGGTGGTCATTCAGAAGGCTCCCGACATGGCGGATTCGATGCGCCGGCGCGTGGCGTCGCGGTCAGGCTGGTATTTCAGCAGGTGCTTGTCGCCCGAGCGGGTGACGACCTGCACGGCCGAGCCGAGCGTGCGGATGGTTTCGATCTCGTCCAGGTGGACCGCGCGGGTCTGCGGACCCAGAAGGCGGCGATCGGTCAGATCCCATCGCGCCTGCAATTCGTCGGAGGCGACGTAGAAGGCGCGCACGGCGACGGCGGCCAGCCCGCCGACCGCCCCCGTCCAGACATGCGGGTTGCCCATGGCCCACAGGATCGCCATGCCCACGGCCATCGCGACGGCCGCAAGCCACGCATGATCACGCCAATAGGTCGCGCGGTCGGGGTGGAAGCTGTGGAGCACGCGCTCGCCCTCGGCCAGCACGGTGGTCGGCGTCATGGAGTGGATCGGCCCGTCGCTCATGAGGCCACCCAGACGACGACGGCGACCAGCAGGAACAGCACCAGGAGCGCGATCGAGGCGACCCGGCCCGACATCGCCGCCGGGCTGGGGGGCGGCTTGCCGCCGGTGGTGCCGCGCGCGCCCTCGGAGGGCAGCGGATCGAAGGAGACCGGCGCGCGATCCTCGTTGAAGCTGGCAATCAGGCGCAGCGGCGCGCGGGGTTCGAGCGTTTGGGCGGTGCCGCCGAAGGCGCGGGACTTGACGATCAGCACATGGCCCGACAGCCCATCGAGCCGTTGGCGCATCTCGGCGATCTCGTCCGCGTCGATGCCGTGCCCCTCTTCGAGATACCGGGCAAGGCCAAGCTCGTCGAGGTCCTCGACCGGGAAGAGTTCGATATGATCGGGGTCGAGCGTGTCGGCACCAAGCGCCTGTTGCAACGGCCAGATTCCGTTGCGGCGGTTGAAGGGCTTGATTTCCTCGGGCGTCAGATCGACGTCGAAGACGCGCACGACGCCGTGCTCGGTGTTTTTGATCGTGATGCGGTCGGTCATGCCATCACCTCGGCCGGGCGGGCGCGCAGGTTGCGGGCCAGAAGGTCCATCGCCGCCATGCGGACGGCGACGCCCATTTCCACCTGGTCCTGGATCACGCTGCGGTTGATGTCGTCGGCGATCTCGCCGTCGATCTCGACCCCGCGGTTCATCGGCCCCGGGTGCATCACGATGGCGTCGGGCTTGGCATGGGCCAGTTTCTCGGCGTCCAGCCCGTAGCGGAAATAGTATTCGCGCTCGGACGGGATGAAGCCGCCATCCATGCGCTCGCGCTGAAGGCGTAGCATCATCACCACGTCCACGTCGCGCAGCCCCTCTTCCATATCGTCGAACACCTCGACCCCGAATTCGGCAATGCCCGAAGGCATCAGCGTGGGCGGGCCGATCAGGCGCACGCGGTTTTCCATCTTGCCCAGGAGAAGGATGTTCGAGCGCGCGACGCGGGAATGGGCGATGTCGCCGCAGATCGCGATGTTGAGCCGGTGCAGCCGCCCCTTGGCGCGGCGGATGGTCAGCGCATCGAGCAGCGCCTGCGTGGGGTGTTCGTGGCGCCCGTCGCCGGCGTTCAGCACCGCGCAGTTCACCTTTTGCGACAAGAGGTCCACCGCGCCGGAATGCGGGTGGCGCACCACCAGAAGATCGGGGTGCATGGCGTTGAGCGTCATCGCCGTGTCGATCAGGGTTTCGCCCTTCTTGATCGAGCTGGCCTGCATCGCCATGTTCATCACGTCCGCGCCAAGCCGCTTGCCCGCCAACTCGAAGCTGGCCTGCGTGCGGGTGGAGTTTTCGAAGAACATGTTGATCTGGGTGAGGCCCGCCAGCGCGTCGGCGTGTTTCACGTCGCGCCGGTTGAGATCGACATATTGCTCGGCCAGGTCCAGAATCGTCGTGATCTCGGGCGGGGCGAGGGGCTCGATCCCCAGAAGGTGGGAGTGTGAGAAGGTCATCCGCCGCTCCGTTCCGTGATCCTGCCCGCTTATAGGAAGGGTGGCGGCGCGGGGCAAGGCGTCGGTTTGCCCGCTTTCCTCCGGCGCGGCGGGGGAGTAGCGTAAGCGCGCAATGGAATCGGCTCTCGACCCTCATACCGCGAAGGCGCTGCTGGAGTGGCAGATCGAACTCGGCGCGACCGAGGCGATCGGCGATGCGCCGGTCAACCGCTACGAGGTGCCCGACAAGGCGGAGAAGCCCGCCGCGCGGGCGGCGGCGCCCGGTGCCCCTGCCCCGGCGGTTGCGGCCCCGCCCGAGGCCGATCCGGTGGCCGAGGCGCGGGCGGCGGCGGCCGGGGCGCAGACGCTGGCGGCGCTGCGCGATGCCCTGGCCGCGTTCGAGCATTGCGACTTGCGGCGCGGGGCGCGCAACCTTGTCTTTGCCGACGGCAACGCGGCGGCGCGTGTCATGATCATCGGCGAGGCGCCGGGCCGCGACGAGGACCGCGAGGGGCGGCCCTTCGTGGGGCGCGCGGGGCAATTGCTGGACCGGATGCTGGACGCGATCGGCATGGCGCGCGACGCGGCGGATGCGGAGAAATCCGTCTATATCACCAATGTCCTGCCGTGGCGGCCGCCGCAGAACCGCGACCCGAAGCCCGAGGAAATCGCCATGATGGTGCCCTTCGTGCAGCGCCATGTCGATCTGGTCGCGCCCGAGATCGTCGTGCTGATGGGCAACATCAGCTGCCAAGCGGGGCTGGGCCGGCGCGGCATCACCCGGCTGCGCGGCAAATGGACCGAAAGCTATGGCCGGCCGGCCTTGCCGATGTTCCACCCCGCCTTCCTGCTGCGCAACCCGCACGCCAAGCGCGAGGCCTGGGCCGATCTGCTGGAGGTGCAGGCACGGTTGCGGGGGACGGCATGAGGATCCTGGCCTTTTCGGACCTGCACCTGTCGGCCAGCCGCGCCGCCGATCTGGTCGCGGCCGCGCGGGGCGCCGACCTGGTGATCGGCGCGGGCGATTTCTGCAACGCGCGCCGGGGGCTGGCGGAGGCGATGGCGCTGCTGGAGGGGATCACCGCGCCGATGGTGGTGGTGCCCGGCAATGCCGAAAGCGAC
>JAASSQ010000157.1 GCA_021767845.1 Roseovarius sp.
CGAGGCTCCCTTCGCCTTCTTGTCATACTGCAGCGCCATGCGACCGACCTTCTCGCGGGCGATCACCAGCTTCTGGATCTGCGCGGTGCCGTCACCGATCTGCAAGCCGAGCACATCGTTGTAGCGCTGGTGGTGGGGCAGGTCGGTGGTGTAGCCGTAATGTCCGTGCAGGATCAGGCACTGGTGCAGGATCTCGCAGGCGGTTTTGGGCAGGTACCATTTGCACATGGCGGCTTCGGAGGTGTGGGGCAGGCCGCGGTCGCGCAAATCCAGCGTGTAATAGCATAGTTGGCGCATCATGGTCAGTTGGGTTTCGGCCTCGGCCAGCGGGAAGCTCACCCCCTGATACTGCGCGATGGGTGCGCCAAAGGCTTCGCGTTCCTGAACATAAGCCCAGGTTTCATCCACCGACGCTTGCGCGGCACCCAGGCACTCCAGCCCGATCAGCGCGCGGGAATAGTCAAACCCGGCCATGATCGTGCCAAAGGCGCGGTCCTGTTCGGCCATCATGTTTTCGGCCGGAACGAAGACATCGTCAAAAAACACCGACCCGCGCCCGACAGGCTTGGTCCCGATATCATCAAAATGGGTGCGATTGATGCCCTCTTGATTCAGATCGACAAAAAAGGCGCTGACCCCGCGCGAGCCGCCGTCGGGGTCGCCTGTGCGCGCGAAAACCACCGCCGCATCAGCCTGGCTGGCAAAGCTCATCGAGGTTTTCTCGCCGTTCAGCCGCCAGCCGTTGCCGGATTTCTCAGCCTTCAGGATCAGGTTCGCCGCATCCGACCCGCCGCGCGGCTCCGTCAGGCCCAGACCAATGACGGCCTCGCCCGAAACAACCTTGGGCACCCATTCGGACGCGATGTCGTTGGAGGCGTGCTTGGCGACCATTCCGCCCATAAGCGAGCCCAGGAGCTGGACATAACTTGCGTTGAAATCGGCATAGGCGATCTCTTCCACGATCAGCCCGGAAGTGACCGATGTTTCACCGAGCCCACCGAATTCTTCGGGCAAATCGGCGCCGATCAGGCCGAGTGCTCCCATCTCCTTGATCAGCGCACGATCAAAGGTGTGCCCACTTGCGCGCTCCTGATAGCTGGGTGCCAGCTTTTCCGTTGCGAATCGCTTCGCGGTTTCGCGAAACGCCTTTTGATCTTCTGTTGGCTGGAAATGCATCTGCGCTCCTCCCCGAGGCCGAAAATATGTTCTTTCCAAAAATCTAACAAATGTTAGAATACAGATCAAGGGGAGTTTTGAGGAGGATGCCCACAATGGAAAACACGCAAAACGAAAGCTTCAAGACCATGCTTTCGCCGATCCACGCGGGCCAGCACCTGTTGCGAAACCGTGTCATCATGGGGTCGATGCATACCCGGCTGGAAACTGAGCCTGACGGCATTGCCAAGCAGATCGCGTTTTACGCCGAACGAGCGCGGGGGGAGGCGGCGATTCTGGTCACGGGCGGCTTTTCCCCCAATGCCGATGGCATATTCGATCCCGAAGGTCCGCGTATTGATGACCCGGAAGAAGCGCAAAGCCTGCGCCCGATCTGCGAGGCGGTCCAGGCCGAAGGCAGCCTGATCTGCGCGCAGCTTCTACATGCCGGGCGCTATGCAAAGATCGAGGGCTGCGTCGCCCCGAGCCCGATCCGGGCACCGATCAACCGCTATGTCCCGCGCGAAATGACCGAGGCTGACATTCGCCGGACCATCGAGGATTTCGCCAAAGCTGCTGCCAATGCGCAGGCCGCGGGATTCGATGGCGTCGAAATCATGGGCTCCGAGGGCTACCTGATCAACGAGTTCACCGTCACCCATACCAACAAGCGTGACGACGAATGGGGCGGAAGCGCCGAAAACCGCCACCGCTTTCCGGTTGAGATTGTGCGCGCGGTGCGTGAACGCTGCGGGCCCGACTTCCTTGTCATTTACCGGATTTCGGCGGCTGATCTGGTCGAAGGCGGCGCGCCCGCCGATGAAATTGCCGCACTGGCACGCAAGATCGAGGCCGCAGGTGCGGATATTCTGAACACCGGCATCGGCTGGCACGAGGCCCGCGTGCCGACGATCGCCTATCCGGTGCCGCGCGGTGCCTGGCGCAAGGCGGCAGCCAACGTGAAAGCGGCGGTGTCGATCCCGGTGGTCGCCTCGAACCGGATCAACACACCCCAGCTTTCCGAAGACATACTTGCCTCTGGCGATGCGGACATGATCTCGATGGCCCGGCCCTTTCTGGCCGACCCGCATTTCGTCAAGAAGACGCGCGAGGGCCGCGCCGACGAGATCAATACCTGCATTGCCTGCAATCAGGCCTGTCTGGACTTCATCTTTTCGGACCGGCCAGTCGGGTGTCTGGTGAACCCAAGGGCCGGGCGCGAAACCGAATTCCGGGATACGCCGACAGACTCGCCAAAGAAGGTGGCCGTTGTCGGTGGCGGTGCTGCAGGCATGGCCACGGCTGCCGAGGCATCCCGACTGGGCCACGACGTCACCCTGTTCGAAGCGCAAGACAAGCTGGGCGGTCAGTTGAACCTGGCGCGCGCGGCACCGGGCAAGGACGAGTTCGACGAAACACTGCGCTATTACTCCGGTCAGTTGAAGAAGCACGGCGTCAAACTGCGCCTGGGGCAACGGGCGGTGCTGGACGATCTGACCGGCTTTGACCATGTGGTCATCGCCACAGGGGTTACGCCGCGCATTCCCGATCTGCCGGGCGTGGATCATCCCAGTGTCGCGACCTACCCCGAGATCCTGTCCGGCGAGCGCAGGGCCGGCGATACCGTCGCGGTGATGGGGGCAGGGGGTATTGGTCATGACGTAGCCGAGTTCCTCGTGACCGAACCAGCCGAGGCCCACGATCCCGGCACATTCTGTGAGACTTGGGGCGTGGACCCGGAATTTGCGTTGGCGGGCGCGTTGGCGGGCGATCCGCTGGCACCGAAGCCAACGCGTCGCAAGGTTATAATGCTTCAGCGAAAAAGCTCGAAACCGGGTGCCGGTCTTGGCGTTTCGACAGGCTGGATCCTGCGCAATGCGCTTCGCAAGCACGGGGTCGAGGCCTTGGGCGGCGTGGTCTACGAACGCATCGACGACGCGGGCCTGCATATCCTGATGGACGGAGAGCCAAAGGTCGTCGCCGCTGATACGATCGTGCTCTGCACCGGGCAGGAACCGGAGCGGGCCCTGGCCAACGAACTTGGCGCGCTTGGTGTCACCGTGACGATGATCGGCGGGGCGAAGGAAGCTGCCGAGCTCGACGCGCTGCGCGCCATTGATGAAGGCGTGCGTTTGGCGCAAAGTCTCTGAAGCACCATAGTGAATGAGGGTGCACTGCGGTCGGCGCTCATGCGCGCTGGCCGCGCTAATCCGTATTGCATCTTTTTTAGTGCGCGCGCCTGATGTGATACTTGCTGCACAGTGCTTGTGCGGTTGTGCTCACAAAACCCGGACTGAAGGGCTTGGTACTGAATATTATATCTTATTTACTGCAGCTTATAAGAGGTTTCTAAAAGCCGGGTTTGTAAATTGTCCGCGTGGTGACTGAGGTTTCAAAACACAATCAGCTTTATTTTTGTAACCAATATCGCTAGTTCAGAGCTATTCCGATTCCAAGCGATAGGCGCACCATACCATGACGAAAGTCGCGATTGTCTATTACAGCGGATATGGCCACACAGACGTTCAGGCCAAAGCCGTTGCCGAAGGGGCCAAGGGTGTCGATGGCACCGAGGTAGAACTGCTGAAATTGTCTGACGACGGAGAGCTGGATGAAGCGGGCTGGGCGGCGCTCGATGCCGCTGATGCCATCGCCTACGGCAGCCCGACCTACATGGGCGGCCCAGCCTGGCAGTTCAAGAAATTTGCTGATGCCAGCTCCAAGCCGTGGTTCACGCAGAACTGGAAGGACAAGATCGCTGGCGGGTTTACCACCTCGGCTACGGTCAACGGCGACAAGTTTTCGACCATCCAGTACTTCATCACCCTGTCGCAGCAGCACGGCCAGCTCTGGTGCGGCGTGGGCCTCATGCCATCAAACACCAAGGCGGACGGCCCGGAAAAGCTGAACTGGACAGGCGGATACTCCGGCCTTCTGGCGATCGCACCCTCTGACAGCTCACCCGAGGAATACCCGACTGGCGGCGACCTGGACACTGCGCGGGCCTATGGGCAACGGCTGGTGAACGTCGCAAAACGCTGGAACAGCTGAACCGGCTTTCCGATATCAGGTTCCGGCCGCCCGGATTTGCGGCGGTCGGTTCACCCGTGCCGGCTCTACCTCTCAGCCTTTGCACGGCGTTCGGTCATCCGGCAACGCCCGTCCGCCCCACCAGCGCCATCAGCGTTCCGGTCATCGTGGCGACAAGCTTTTCATCCTGCCCCTTCAGTGCATAGGCGCGCGCCTCGCAGATTGTGAGTGTTCGGCCCGGTTTTATCACGTCGGCGACAAAGCGGAACCGCTCGCCATCGGCGGGATTGAGCAGGTTGATCTTGAACTCCACCGTCAGCACCGCCGCTTCGGCGGGCATCAGCGAAAAGGCTGCATATCCGCAGGCGCTGTCCAGCGCGGTTGACACGATTCCGGCATGCAGGAACCCATGCTGCTGGGTCAGCGCGTCACTGTGCGCCATCTCCAGAACGATATGGCCGGGCGACAGCTCGGCAATACCGACCCCCAGCGTGTGCATCACGCTCTGGAGATCGAAACTCTCGCGCACGCGCGCGTCAAAGTCAGGGTTTTTCGGCTCGAATTGCGCCATGGCGTGATTTCACTCCTTGCAGTCATCCATGATGACCAACCTTAGCCGGTCCCTTAAGCGCGTATCTTGTAACGAAAGGACAAAAGAGCGCGGCGCCGCCTGAGAGCGCAGCGCACCGGGCGGTCTGCCGGCAAAGGCCCGGCAGGACGCCGACATATGAGATTGATCGTAATATCCGACGTCCAGCGCCAGATCGCTCAACGTCGGGGAAGGGCCTGCGAGCTGTCCCAGCAGCTGCCGAAACCGCCGGGTGGCAGCGAGCCGTCGCCTTGACACGCCGGTCTCCGCGCGCGTTCTGCGCCGTCCGGTTCTATCGCTGAAAGCCTGCGGGCGCGCCGCAAAGCTCAGCCCCCGTGCAAGACCATCCAACGCGGCAACAAGCGACGGCAAGCCATCATCGCCCAGCCGGACCCGCGCCAGTGCAAGGGTCAAAGGTGCCAGCGCTGCGGCCTCGGGCAATTGTTCCGGCCGTGTTGACATCCGTAGCCCGGCCACTATCCCGCAAAAGGAAGACTGGCGCGGAACGAAGTCAGGCCGGGGTGGCGCGAGGGATACTTGCGACCCGTCATCACTGTCAGCGCCGCACGTCACCGAAAGGGTGAACAGGTCGGTGGCGAAACGCCCGCTTCCGCGACCGCTCAACGCGCCCCTGTCGCGGAACACGAAAAGATGGTCGACCTGCGCCGCAATATCCGCGGACGGCGCCAGCTCAAGATAGAGCGGCGCCGCCGTCGGATCACTGGACGAAGGCATCCCGATTCTCGGCGACGAAATCGCGCAAGCGGCGCGCCGGGCGGCCGAGCACGTCGCTGACCGTGGTCTCGATGCCCGCGAGGTAGCCCTTCGGCGCGAGAGAGGCCAGTTCGATCATGGCCGCGGCGATTTCCTCATGCATTCCGCCGGCCATCATGGCCGCTTTCGAGTCATCGGCCGACAGCGGCGCACAGGTGACGGATCGCCCGGTCGCCTCGGACAGGACAGCCGCGATATCTTCGCCGGTAAGAGCCTCGGGGCCGGTCAAGCCAAGGGCCTTTCCCTCATAGCCCGATCCGGTCAGCGCCTCGGCGGCCACATCGGCAATGTCGCGGGCGTCGATCCAAGCCACGGGCCCGCCAAGATCGTCGTGGTAGACCCCGTCCTTTGCAATAGTCCCTGCCTGCCAGAGCAGATTTTGCATGAAATAGGTCGGCTGAACAAAGGTCCAGTCCATTCCGGTCTGCTTGAGTTCTTCCTGGTTCTCCGAATGCCATTGGCCCAGCGTCAGCCGCGCCTCGGGCGAAGCACCAAGACCGGTCCCCATCACGACGTGCCGAACTCCCGCAGATTGGGCGGCCTTGATCGCATTCGACTTCCACTGACGCATATCGCGATGCGCGGGCGTAACCAGGTAGATACTATTCGCGCCCGCACAGGCGCTTTGCAGGGTCGTGGGGTCGGTGAAATTGGCCGTGACCGCCTCGCAGCCTTTGGCCTTGAGGGGGCCGAGCTTGGACGGGTTGCTGGTGACGGCGCGCACGTCCAAGCCCTTGGCCAGAAGGGTGTCAACAAGCGATGAGCCGGTGTTCCCGGTGGCACCGAATACGGTGATCATGGTGTTTCCTTTCTAAGGGCCGCGATAGCATGAATGGTTTCGGGGTTACTGATCGAGGACAGATCGCCGGGATCCTCGTCCAGGAAGGCCGCGCGCACGATCCGGCGCATGGTCTTCATGCTGCGGGTCTTGGGCAGCGCCTCGACAAAATGGATCTCGCGCGGGCGGAAGGGCTTGGAGACGACCTCCCCCACCCGGTCCCTGAGCTGTTCGACGAGGGCGTCATCGGGCGACACACCCGGAGCCGCCACACACACGCAGACAACGGCCACGCCCTTGATGTCATCAGGCGCGGCAATCGCTGCGGCATCCACCACCTGTCCCGTCTCGGTCAGGGCCGCCTCGATCTCGGGCGGGCCGATGCGTTTGCCGGCGATGTTCAGCGTGTCGTCCGACCGGCCCAGGATATACCATGTCCCGTCCGGATCGCAGCGCACCCAGTCACCGTGCCGCCAGAGGCCGGGGAAGGTGGACCAGTAGGTTTCAAGGTAGCGATCGCGGTCCCCCCAGATGGCCGGGGTCAGACCCAGAGGCGGCTGGGTCACGACCAGTTCGCCGACCTCGCCCGGTGCGGCTTCGCTGCC
>JAASSQ010000009.1 GCA_021767845.1 Roseovarius sp.
CTGGTCGCCCTGCCCGAGCGCGCGCCGCTGCGCGCCTCGCCGCTGGTGGCATTCGAGGACTGGGCCGACTTGGCGCGGATCCGCGCCACGGCCCGCGATCACCGCGCCGAAGGACTGATGCTGAAGCGGCACGACAGCCCCTATCACACCGGCCGCAAGAAGGGCGCTTGGTGGAAATGGAAGCTTGATCCACTGACGCTGGACGCCGTGATGATCTATGCCCAACAGGGTCACGGGCGGCGGGCCAACCTGTTCACGGATTTCACCTTCGCCGTCTGGGACGGCAACGATCTGGTGCCCTTCACCAAGGCCTATTCCGGCCTGACGGACGAGGAATTCCGCAAGATCACGCATTGGGTGCGGCGCAACACGCTAAAGCGGTTCGGCCCTGTCCGGCAGGTGCGGCCCGAGCACGTGTTCGAGATCGCCTTCGAGGGGATCGCCGAATCCGCGCGGCACAAATCCGGGGTCGCGCTGCGCTTTCCGCGGATGAAACGCTGGCGGCACGACAAGCCGGTGCAGGAGGCCAACACCCTTGGCGATCTCAAGGAGATGCTGGCGCAATACGGATGAAGGCTTGAGACGCTCCGCGCGCCCGCATATGTCTGGATTTCATGAAAACAGGAGGCTTTCGCATGTTCCATCTTCCCCAGCCCGTCCGTGACGCAACTGCCGGTTCCGGCGACGACAACCTGGGCAAGCTGCCGGAATGGGACCTGACGGACCTCTATGCCAGCCCGGAGTCCCCGGAGCTCAAGCGCGATCTCGACTGGCTGGAGAAGGCCTGCGCCGATTTTGCCAATGATTACGAGGGGAAGCTGGCCGATCTTGATGCGGCGGGCCTGCTGGAGTGCATCAAGCGCGACGAGAAGATCACCAACATCGCCGGGCGCATCATGTCCTATGCCGGGCTGCGATATCACCAGCAGACCACCGATGGCGACCGGGCGAAATTCCTGTCCGACTGCCAGGAGAAGATCACCACCTACACCACGCCGCTGGTGTTCTTCACGCTGGAGCTGAACCGGCTTGACGAAGAGGCGCTCAAGGCCATGTATGCCGAAAGCGCGGACCTGGCGCGTTACAAGCCGGTGCTGGATCGCATCCGCGCGATGAAACCCTACCAACTGTCTGACGAACTTGAGAAATTCCTGCACGACATGGGCGTGGTCGGGGATGCCTGGGAGCGGCTTTTCGACGAGACCATCGCGGGGCTTTCCTTCAGCGTGGACGGCGAGCAGATGGGCATCGAGGCGACGCTGAATCTGCTGACCGACCAGGACCGCGACAAGCGCGAGGCGGCGGCGCGCGAACTGGCCCGCGTCTTCGGCGAGAACATCCGCACCTTTGCACGGGTTCACAACACCACCGCCAAGGAAAAGGAGGTCGTGGACCGCTGGCGCGGGATGCCCACGCCGCAGACGGGCCGGCACCTGGCCAATGACGTGGAACCCGAGGTGGTCGAGGCGCTGCGTGACGCGGTGGTCAACGCCTATCCCAAGCTGAGCCACCGCTACTACGAGCTCAAGCGCAAGTGGCTGGGGCTGGACAGGATACAGGTCTGGGACCGCAACGCGCCGCTGCCGATCGAGGACAAGAAGACCGTCGATTGGGACAGCGCCAAGGACATCGTGATGGAGGCCTATTCGGCCTTCGATCCGCGCATGGGCGAGCTGGCGGAGCCTTTCTTTTCAAGGGGTTGGATCGATGCCGGGGTCAAGCCGGGCAAGGCGCCGGGGGCCTTTGCGCATCCCACGGTCACCGATGTGCACCCCTACGTGATGCTGAACTACCTGGGCAAGCCGCGGGACGTGATGACGCTGGCGCATGAGCTGGGCCACGGCGTGCACCAGGTGCTGGCCGCGGGCCAAGGCGAGCTGCTGGCCAACACCCCGCTGACGCTGGCCGAAACCGCCAGCGTGTTCGGCGAGATGCTGACCTTCCGCAAGATGCTGGAAAAGGCCGCCAGCGACACCGAACGCAAGGTGCTGCTGGCCGGCAAGGTCGAGGACATGATCAACACCGTCGTGCGGCAGATCGCCTTCTACGATTTCGAATGCAAGCTCCATGACGCCCGCCGTGGTGGAGAGCTGACGCCCAATGATATCAATGCCTTGTGGATGTCCGTTCAGGCGGAATCGCTTGGCCCGGCCTTCGAGTTCATGGACGGTTACGAGACCTTCTGGGCCTATATCCCGCATTTCGTGCATTCGCCCTTCTACGTCTATGCCTATGCCTTTGGCGACGGGCTGGTGAACGCGCTTTATGCCGCCTACGAGGAGGCACCCGAGGGCTTCGAGGACAAGTATTTCGACATGCTGAAGGCCGGTGGATCGAAGCACCACAAGGAGCTTCTGGCACCCTTCGGGCTGGACGCCAGCGACCCGGCCTTCTGGGACAAGGGGCTGAGCATGATTTCCCGGCTGATCGACGAGCTGGAGGCGATGGAGGATTAACCTTTCGCCCGAATCGGCCGGAACCCCTTGTTAACAAGCTCGAACGGCTTTCGGCATCGCGTCGGTATCACGTCGGTATCACGTCGGTATCTGCACCGATCGGCGCGCGGGTTAACAGCCCGCGCGCTGTCATTCTGTCCCAAAGCCCCCCGATTTCGGACAGGCCCGGTGCGGGCCGCCGCGCCTAGTTCACCGGCGTCAGGCTGGCCCCCGACAGAAGGCCCGTGGGTTCGCGTTTGAGCACCATGTAATCCTCGAACCTGCCGCCAGCCTGGTCGATCATGCCGCGCAGCACCGAGATCGCCGCCGGCGAGGTGGTGGGCACCGAGTGGTTCAGCCCCTCGCCATCGGCCAGCGCGGTGAAGTCGATCACCTTCACGCCAAGCCCCGCCACCGCCTCGGGGCCGTCGATCACGCCGAGGCGCGGCTTGCGGCCGGTGATGAAACTGGCCAGCGACAGGGCCCGGTCCTGACGCGAGACGAATACCAGGAAGGGCTGCGGCAGGTCGCCTATCGCCTCGGCCTGGCTGCGGAAGATGTCGGGGTCGAGGTCGGGCGACATCAGGACCACGCCGCTGATCCGCGACAACATCTGCCGGTTGCCGCGCAGCGCGGCTTGGCGCATCACCTCCATCGCCAGGTGCGCCCCCATGGAATGCGCGACCAGAAGCACCCGTTCGCCGCCCGTGCCGGTCAGGCGGGTGAGCACCTTTTCCAGGTCGTCGCGGGCAAACAGCACGCTGTCGCGATCATAGATATAGCCGCGCGGATCCCCCGAGGAGAGCCACGAGAACAGCACCGTGGGCATGGTCACTTCGAAATCCGTGCGCAACTGCGCCAGCCGATACATCGCGTCGGACAGGGTGTTGTTGTAACCATGCACGAAGACCAAGGTTTCCTGCCCCTTGCCGGCACGCGCGACCTGGTTGGCGAACTTGTCGGCGCCGCCGATCACGCGGGTATCGGTGACGACGAAATGTTCGCGCGGATCGGGCGTTTCCCCGGCCTCGGCCCATTCGATCTGCCCCGGCTGATGGGTGGGCGGAATCGAGATCGAGGCGCGGAAGAAATTCAGCTCTTCGTTGCGGGGCTGGCCGAAGGTCTGGCGCGGATGCTCCAGCGCGCGCTGCGTGGCCACGTAGATCTTTTCGATCTTCGCATCGGGCAGTTCGGGGCCGCGATCGGCCAGCGGGCGTGGTGCGCAGGCGGCGGCCAGCATGACAGCGCCCAGAATCGCCACCCGCGCGGCGCGGCGGGCGGATACGGGCGACGGGAACACGAGTCTGCTGCGCATGAAAAAGCCCCTTCCAGGTTGCTGGAAGAGGCTACTTGCTTTCGCGTCGCGCTCCAAGGGATCAGTCGGCGGGCAGGATGCCTTTTTCCGCGGCAAGCTCGCGCATGCGTTTCTGCAGCTTCTCGAAGGCGCGCACCTCGATCTGGCGGATGCGTTCGCGGCTGACATCGTATTGCCCGCTCAGATCCTCGAGCGTGACGGCCTGATCGCTGAGGCGGCGTTGGGTCAGGATGTCCTTCTCGCGGTCGTTGAGCACGTCCATCGCCTCGGCCAGCATCTCGCGGCGGGCCTCGAGCTCGTCGCGGCGCTCGTAGTCCGAGGCCTGGTCGGCGTCCTCGTCTTCAAGCCAGTCCACCCACTCCATCGAGCCTTCGCCCTCTTGCCCCACCTGGGCGTTGAGCGAGGCATCGCCGCCCGACATGCGGCGGTTCATCGAGATGACCTCGTCCTCGGTCACGCCGAGGTCGGTCGCGATCTGCTTGACGTTCTCGGGGCGCAGGTCGCCGTCCTCCAGCGCGCCGATCCGGGCCTTGGCCTTGCGCAGGTTGAAAAACAGTTTCTTCTGCGCCGAGGTGGTGCCCAGTTTCACCATCGACCAGCTGCGCAGGATGTATTCCTGGATGCTGGCGCGGATCCACCACATCGCGTAGGTGGCCAGGCGAAAGCCCTTTTCGGGGTCGAACCGCTTGACCGCCTGCATCAGGCCGACATTCGCCTCGGAAATCACCTCGGCGGTGGGCAGCCCGTAGCCGCGGTAGCCCATGGCGATCTTGGCCGCCAGACGCAGGTGGCTGGTGACCATCTTGTGCGCGGCCTGGGTGTCCTGTTCCTCGACCCACCGCTTGGCCAGCATGTATTCCTCTTCCGGTTCCAGAAGTGGAAACTTGCGGATCTCCTGCAAATACCGGTTCAGGCCGCCTTCGGGCGACGGCGCCGGAAGATTTGCGTAATTGCTCATTCCTGTCCCTCCCAATGTTTAGAGGTTTAACATTTATTTGGGGACGCGCGCCCCGTGTTCAAGGGGTGTGACCCTGTTTTCTTAACGAAAGATGAAGACCGATCCGCCGTTTTGCGAGATTTGTGACAGTGCCCTCACGCATCTGTGCTTGGCGCCTCGCCGCGCAGCGCGGCGATCAGCGCGGCCATGTCGGCGGGCAACGGCGCCTCGAAGCGCAGGGGCGCGTCGGTGGCGGGATGGCGAAAGCCCAGGATCGCGGCGTGCAGCGCCTGGCGCGGGAAGGCGCGCGCGGCCTCCAGCCCCGCCTGCGGCAGGGCGCGCAGCGGCAGCTTGCGCCGTCCGCCATAGACCGGATCGCCGATCAGCCCGTGCCCGGCATGGGCCATGTGCACCCGGATCTGGTGGGTGCGCCCGGTTTCCAGCCGGCATTCCACCAGCGACGCGGCGGCGGGGCGACCGAAGCTTTCCAAAAGGCGCGCACGGGTCACGGCGTGGCGGCCGCCGTCGAAGGTGACGGCCTGTTTCTGCCGGTCGGTGCGGTGGCGCGCGAGGCCGGTGGTGATCTTCATCACCGTGCCCGGCTCAAAGCTGACGCCGCGCAGGCCCCGCAGGCGCGGGTCGGCGGCATCGGGCACGCCATAGACCACCGCCAGGTAGGCGCGTTCAGCGCTGTGCGCCTCGAACTGGGCGGCAAGGCCGTGATGGGCGCGGTCGGACTTGGCCACCACCAGCAGCCCCGAGGTGTCCTTGTCGATGCGGTGCACGATGCCGGGGCGCTTTTCGCCGCCCACGCCCGACAGCGTGTCGCCGCAATGGTGCAGAAGCGCGTTGACCAGCGTGCCGCCGGGGGTGCCGGGCGCGGGATGGACGACCATGCCCGCCGGTTTGTTCACAACGATCAGGTCGTCATCCTCGAACAGGATGTCGAGCACGATGGATTCGGGCGCGATATGGCTTTCGGCGGCTTGCGGCACGGCGATCTCGATCACGTCGCCCTCGGCCACGCGCGCCTTGGGGTCGGTCGCGGGCGCGCCGTTCACCCGCACCGCGCCCCCGGCCAGCAGCCGCGCAAGCCGCGTGCGCGACAGCGCCGCGTCCTCTGGCGCATCGCGGGCCAAGGCCTTATCAAGGCGGGCGGGCGGATCGGCGTTGATCCGAAACGAAACGAGGGTGGACGACATGGCACAAGACCCCGAGCCCGGGCCGGAGGTCGATCCGGCGATGGTGCGCTACCTGCGCCTGCTGGTGACGATCCTGACAGGCACGATGATTGCCGGCGTTCTAGTGGTGATCTTCCTGCTTGTCACGCGCTTCACCGGCCAGCCCCCCGCCCTGCCCGAGCGCCTGACCCTGCCCGACGGAGCGCAGGCGCGCGCCTTCACCCAAGGGCCCGACTGGTTCGCCGTTGTCACCGAGGATGACCGCATCCTGATCTATGACCGGGTGACGGGCAGCCTGAAACAGACGGTGGTGGTTGACTGAAGGGGAATGGTACCGCCTCCCCGGCTCGAACGGGGGACCTCTAGATCCACAATCTAGCGCTCTAACCTACTGAGCTAAGGCGGCACTGGGGCGCGATTTAACTTTACCGCCGTGCGATTGCAAGCCTCTTGCCGCCCGCCGTGCAGGAATTCTTGGCGCCGCGCAAGCGGCTTGCCTTTGGCGGCGGAAGGAGGTAGGCGCGTATCGCTTGTGCAGGAGGGTGCAATGGGCATCAACACCGAACGCGACATCGAGGCGAATCTGCAGATCGGGCCGACCGACAGCGGCATGGTCCGCCTGTTCGTGGAGGCCGAGGGCATGGAGATTCCCATGGATTTCTCGCCCGAGGAGGCCGAGGAGATCGCCGCCGAGATCGTGGCGGCGGCCAAGGCGGCTACGCTCCGCGCGTCCTGAGATTGGGGTCGCGCAGGCCGTGCAGGCGCAGCGCCGCGTGCCGCGCGAAGCGGCGGACGAGCGCGGTGCGGCGCGCGCCGGCCAGACGGTGTTCCGGGGCCATGCGCAGGATCTCGGCATCATAGGCGTCGGCCACGATCAGCCCCGTTCCCTCGGGCAGAAGATCGGTCGGAAAGGCCGCGTCCACCGCCCAGAAATAGCGATCGCACCAATCCAGATACCCCTCCCACTTTCCGTCCGAGGCGAAATCGGCGCGCGAGGATTTGCATTCCACCACCCAGATCTCGCCCTTGGGGCCAAGCGCCATCACGTCCACCCGCTTGCCGCGTTCGGGGGTGAATTCCTCGATGCAGGCGAAATCGTGGCCCAGAAGGTGCCTGCAGACGCCGCGCGCCAGAAGCTGTCCGGGTTGCAGGCCGGGCTGGGGGCTGGGCTGAAGGCCGGGATCGGGGGGTGCGCTCATGCCCCGAACATGAACAATTGGTGAACAAAGTCAAGCGCGACACGGCGCTGGACAGATCGGAAACGCAGGGTAAGCTGAAGGCATGAGACGCCGCCGCCAAGACACGGGCGCGGCACGGGCGCCCCGGCCCGTTCCGCAGCTTTCGCACCCTTTCAGCCCGCAAGCGATCTTTTCCGACGACGCGGTGGCCGATCTGCATGCCACGGCGCTGGAGGTGCTGGAAACCCTTGGCATCCGCGTGCTGCTGCCCGAGGCGCGCGAGCTGCTGGCCGCAAGGGGCGCGCGGATCAGCGACGGTGACATGGTGCAGATCGGCGCCGACATGGTGAACGAGGCCCTGCGCACCGCGCCACGGCAGTTCACGCTGCGCGCCGCCAACCCGCTGCGCGACCGCGAGATCGCGCCGGGGCGGCTGATCTTCGCGGCGGGGGGCGGCTGCCCGAACGTGACCGACCGGGTGCGCGGCCGGCGCCCCGGCGACCTGGCGGCGTTTCGCGACGCGCTGCGCCTGCAACAGCATTTCGACGTGATCCACACCCTGGCCCCTGCCCCCGAACCGCAGGACATCGCCCCCAACCTGCGCCATTTCGCGATGACGCAGGCGCAGCTTGAGCTGAGCGACAAGCCGCTGGTGGTCTATGCGCGGGGCCGCGGGCAGGTCGAGCAGTGCTTCGAGATGGTGCAACTGGCGCATGGGCTGGATTTCGACCGGTTCGCCGCGGCACCGCGCTGCGCGACGGTCATCAACACCAACTCGCCGCGCTTGCTGGATGCGCCGATGGCGCAGGGGTTGATCGACTTCGCCCGCGCGGGCCAGATGGTGATCGTGACGCCGTTCTGCCTTGCCGGTGCGATGGCGCCGGTCACGGTGGCCGGGGCGCTGGCCCTGCAGCACGCCGAGGCGCTGGCCGCGATCACGTTGAGCCAGATGGCCGCGCCGGGCGCGCCGGTCATGTATGGCGGGTTCGGCTCGAACGTGGACATGCGCTCGGGCGCGCCCGCCTTCGGCACGCCGGAACATATCCAGATGTGCATCGGCTCAGGCCAGCTTGCGCGGCATATCGGCCTGCCGTGGCGGTCGGGCATGGGCACGGCGGCCAATACCAACGACATGCAGGCGGCGGGTGAAACGCATATGTCGCTTTGGGGCAACCTGATGGCGCAGGCGACGCTGGTGATCCACGCGGCGGGCTGGCTGGAAGGCGGGCTGACGCTGGGATTCGAGAAATTCATCAACGATGTCGAGGCGCTGGAGATCATCGCGCATCTGTGCACACCGCCCGAAGCCAGCGCCGAGGCGATGGGCTTTGACGCGATCGCCGGGGTGCCGCCGGGCGGGCATTTCTTTGACAGCGCGCTGACGCTGGCGCGCTATCGCGAGGCCTTTCGAAGCCCGATCAATGCCGAGATGGCCAATTTCGGCACCTGGCAAGAGGCGGGCGGCGCAACGGCCGAGGAACGGGCGACCGCCCTGTGGCAGACGATCATCGCCGAGTTCCGCCCGCCACCGGGGTGCGACGCGCGCGCAGACCGGATCATCGACTACGTCGCGCGGATGGAAGCGGTGGGCGGCGCGCCGATTCTGGACTGATCCGCACGGATCGCCCCTTGTCCTGCGCCCCTGCAAGGCCTAAGTCCCGTGGTGGCGGGTGCTGCCCTTCCCGTGAACGGTTGCATTCCGGTGGCCTTAAGCAATTCCGAGGGAGCTGGCTCTGTCCGGGCCCTGGTCCGGTTACTTCCGGCGCCCACCTGTTCATACAGGTCCTCGGGAATGAGAGAACCAAACGGTCGCGTGCGGGCCCGCCACTTTCCCATCTTACGCCGCTTCTTCCGCAAAACGAAGCCGGACCGCGCGATGCGCGGCCCGGCCATGAAACACCCCGTTGTCGGGCAGAGGTCAGTGCTTGCCGAAAAGTGCCGTCTTGTCATCCTCGGCAGGCACCGGGATGGTGGCGTGTTCGCGGCGCATCACGTGCTGACGCAGGCCGCCGCCGGGCGAATCGTCATCGTCCTTCAACCGCATGACGGCGATGCCGAACTGCACCCCGGCAAAGATGATGCCGTTGGAAATCCAAAGGATCAGCACCGCGAGGATCCCCTTGTCGGAGGTCGAGACCAGATGCCAGAGATTCGCGATGTCGAACCACAGAAGCATTCCCACGAAGGCCGCCGCGATCCCGAAGCCGATGGCCACGTTGATGATGTAAAGGCGGATGAGCTTGGGCATTGTGCGACTCCCTTTTGCTTCCTTCAAACATAACACGTGTTGGGAATGTAACAAGGGCCGGAGCCGGATTCGGGCGGCAAACGGCCCGCCGGTGCCCGGGCATGCGCCGTTCAGAACGCCTCGGGCTTAGCCTCGCGCGCCATGTGATCCAGCACGGCGTTGACGAATTTCGGCTCCTTGCCCTCGGGGTAGAAGCTTTTGGCGATGTCCACGAATTCCATGATGACCACCTTGGGCGGCGTGTCGCTCTGGGTCAGTTCGGCGCCCGCGGCGCGGAACAGCGCCCGCAGGGTCGGGTCGATCCGGCCGATCGGCCATTTCGCCACCAGCGCGCGGTCGGTCATCTGGTCGATGCGGGCCTGCCAGTTGACCGCGTCGCGCATCAGCGAGCCGAACAGCTCGGGGTCGCCCTCGGCCATGTCGCCTTCGTCGTAATGGGCGCCGAAGCGGTGATCCTCGAACTCGCGGATCACCTGATCGACGGTCTGTCGGCTGGATTCCATCTGGAAGAGCGCCTGCACGGCAAAGAGCCGCGCGGCGGAGCGCATCTTGCGTCGCTGGTTGCCGGAGACGGGTTTTTCGTCGGTCGTCATGCCTTGGGATTGTCCTTGAGCTCGCCTGCCAGCTTGAAGTCCTCGGCGGAGGGCAAGAAGCCCACCCCCTTGCGCCGACCGCCCCACTTACGGGTCAGCGCGACCAGATGCAAGGCCGCCGCCGCGGCGCCTGCGCCCTTGTTCATCTGCGCGGGATCGGCACGCACCTCAGCCTGGTCGCGGTTTTCGACCGTCAGGATGCCGTTGCCGATGCACAGCCCCTGCAACCCCAGAAGGGTGATGCCGCGCGAGCTGTCGTTGCAGACGGTTTCGTAATGCGTGGTCTCGCCCCGGATGACGCAGCCAAGCGCCACGTAACCGTCGAAATCCGACAGCCGCGCGGCAAGGGTGATCGCGGTGGGAATCTCCAGCGCGCCGGGCACCTCGACCAACTCGTGCGTGCCGCCCGCCGCCTCGATCTCGGTCCGCGCCCCGGCGATCAGGTTGTCGGCGATGTCGCGGTAGAAGGGCGCCACGACGATCAGCAGGTTCACGGGTTCGTCGAATGTCGGGCGCGGCAGGGTGTAGTCCGTTTCGGCCATCGGGTCATCCTTCGGAAAGCGGGCGGGTGCCGGCAATGGAAATGCCATAGGCATCAAGGCCCAGGTAACGGGTGTCGGGGCTGTCGGTCAGCAGGATCAGCTCGTGCAGGCCCATCGTGGACATGATCTGCGCGCCAAGCCCCGTCTGCTTGATGGTGCGCGGGGCATCGTCTTCTTCCAGTTCCTTGGCAAGGCTGGGCCGGGGCTGGCGGAACAGGAAGACCGCGCCGCGCCCCTCGCGGGCGATGGCGTTCATCGCGCGGGGCAGCTTGGCGGCGGGGCCGTTCTCGGCAGGGGTCAGCCCGACGCCCAGCACGTCCTCCATCACGTTGAGCGCATGGGTCCGCGCCAGCACCGGTTCACCGTCGAAGATGTCGCCCTTGATGAGCACCACGTGCTCCGTGCCGGTGATCTGGTCGGCGAAGAGCCGCATTTCCCACGCGCCCCCGTGGCTGGAATGCACGGTATCGCGGCGCACCTCGCGCACGAGGTTGTCGTGCTTGTGGCGATAGGCGATCAGGTCCGAGATCGTGCCGATCTTCAGCCCGTGTTCGGCGGCGAACTCCACCAGGTCGGGCAGACGGGCCATGGTGCCGTCGTCCTTCATGATCTCGCAGATCACGCCCGCGGGCTTGAGCCCGGCCAGCCGCGAAATATCGACCGCCGCCTCGGTGTGGCCGGCGCGCACCAGCACCCCGCCCTGCCGGGCGCGCAGCGGAAAGACGTGGCCCGGCGTCGCGATGGTGGCGGCGGAGTTCTGTTCGTTGATCGCCACCGCGATGGTATGCGCGCGGTCGGCGGCGGAAATGCCGGTGGTCACGCCCTCGCGCGCCTCGATCGACACGGTGAAGGCGGTCTCCATCCGCGAGGAATTGTTCTGCGCCATCATCGGCAGGCCCAGTTGCGAGATCCGCTCGGCCGTCATCGGCAGGCAGATCAGGCCGCGGCCGTGGGTGGCCATGAAATTGATGATTTCGGGCGTGGCGAATTCCGCCGGGATGACCAGGTCGCCCTCGTTCTCGCGGTCCTCGTGATCGACAAGGATGAACATCCGCCCGGCGCGCGCCTCGGCGATGATCTCCTCGGTAGGCGCGATATGGTGGCTGAGGCTTTGTTCCACCTCGCCCGGTGTCTCGAAGGGCACGGTATCGGACATGAAGCATTCCCTTGGCTGTGGCCTTGCGAGATAACGCAGGCCACCGGGCTTGGAAAGGCCCGATGTCGGGAACGCGCTCAGAGCATCCGTTTTCGGATCCGCCGGATCATCCACCACACCAGCAGCACCACCGGCGGCGTGACGATCGCCGTCAGCATCCCCTTGGACAGCGACAAGGGCTCTGTCAGCGGGTAGAGCAGGTAGCCCGCCAGCGACACCGCGTAATAGCTGATCGCCACCACCGACAGCCCCTCGACCGTCTTTTGCAGGCGCAGCTGCATGTCGGCGCGCTGGTTCATGCTTTCCAGCAATGCCTGGTTCTGGGCGCTGCGTTCCACATCGACGCGGGTGCGCAGCAATTCGCCCGCGCGCATCGCGCGGTCGGCCATCGCGTTCAGACGGTCCTGCGTGGATTTGACCGTGCGCATGGCCGGGTCATAGCGGCGCATCATGAATTCGGAAAAGGTCTGCCGCCCCTCGAACCGCTGTTCGCGCAGCACGCCGATGCGCTGATGCACGATGTTTTCATAGGCCCCCGTCGCGCCGAAGCGGAAGGACGAGGTGGCCACCATGCTTTCCAGTTCCGCCGAGATCGACAGCAGGCTTTTCAGCGTGTCCTCGGCCCTGGTGCCGGCGCCTGTCATGTCGCCGATCATCTGGGTGAGCTGGGTGTCCAGCTCGCCCATGCGCGGGCTCATCTCGCGGGCGCGGGCGAATCCCAGCATCGACATCGCCTTGTAGGTCTCGATCTCGCACAGGCGCTGGACCACGCGCCCGATGCGCCGGTCGCCGGTGTCGGGCGCGACCGTCACCGCGAAGCGCAGATGCCCCGCCGAGTCGATGCGGAAATCCCCGGCCACCACCGCCGCGTCATCCAGCACGCGGGCCACCGCGACACTTTCGGGGACGAACCATTCCTTGACCTCGTTGCGGGTGACCTCCTTGTCCTTCCACGGGCTGATGCGAATGAGCGCCGAGGTGATGCGCACGCCCGGCGCGGCCTCAAGCCAGTCGTCGGGGAAGACCTCGAAATCGGCCGGATCGAAGGGCCGCGTGCTCAGCCCGTCGGTGAAGGCGGTGTAGGTCACGAACTCGGTATGGCTTTCCCATTTCAGCATGTATCGGCCGATCTTGCCGAAATAATGCGTGGCGCCGGGCTGCGGATGGGGCGCGCCGTGCCGGTCGAGCAGCGCGACCAGGTGATCCATGTCCGCGTCGCGGTCGCGCGCGGCGGCCCCCTCGGGCCGCTTGATCGCCAGGTAGGCGGCGGTCGAGGGCGCGGTCATCGACGGGAAAGGCCGCGCGTGCAACTCGTTGGCAAGGCGATAGCGCAGCGGGTGGTCTTCGATCGGCGGCATGGCCCGGCTCCGGTTTCGGTTTGCGGCAACCTAGCCGGTCAGGGACGCGGGGAAAACCGGTTTTTCCCTGTGTGCCAAGGATTTACCGGCACACCGCCGTATACTGCACAGGGGATGGGCCGCCGGGTCAGCGTTGGATCGGGGTGGCTTGAACGCCGAGGGCCTGCGGCCCTCGGTTCCGTGCCAATGGTGCGTCCAAGGGCTTTATCAAAAAGATCCCGCGTGCAGATCAAGCGGCGCGATGGCCAGACCGCGGGATGGCGACCGACCGGCTTTCGACGCATTTTATCCCTGCAACTTCCGCCGATGATCCGGTCGATGCGCTGACGCAACCCAATCGCCAGCCTGGGGGGCGGTCTGGCGATCGCGCGGCGGCCTGCGGCCTTGATTCCGCGCGGGACAGGAGCGGACCGCGGGACTAGCCAAACCAGTCATGGAAACGGCAGTTCCAGAGTGGACACCCCTATCATGCTCCGGTGGCTCCCGATTTGGCTAAATCTAGCACTCAAGCCTGACATCAATTGGATTCGGCACGAGTTCTTGGGACGCGCCCGTAGCCGCATCTACACCAAGTCCGACAACTCCTCCAACCAGGACGTTTCCGGCCAACGCGGCTCCTCCGCCACCTGCTGTCTGATTCGACACTTGAACCTCGACTGGCTTGCATCCCTTCTTGGTGATCTCGACAGTCAAGTTAGAGCGACGCGGCATTTTCAATCCGCATGGAGTATCCTCGCACGACATTCCGTTTGAGGTTGAGACACGAGCGCCTGAGGGCTCAGTGCGGATTTCAAGAACCTCATTTGTTCCTCGCGTCACCGTTGCGCATGCTCCGAGCATCAAAACAAAAGCGAGCGGGATTGCTACGCCAATCTTTACCATCATGCTTCCTTTCTCTTTAAGCCACTGTTCCTCCTTGGTTGGCCAAGGAGGCGGTTTACTTCATTACGCCGCCGGCGATATCAAATGTGTTTTTCGGTGTGAACGATTTGCTGACAATAGTTTTATGCTTTCGAGTGGTAATTCGCTTCCGGACAACAAAAAAGGGCGCCCCGGCGGGGCGCCCCTTCAAACCGTCGCTCAGGCGCTGATCAGTCGATCCTGGACAGAAGCGCCGTCATGCTTTCCTTGGCGTCGCCATAGAACATCCGCGTGTTCTCCTTGAAGAACAGCGGGTTCTCGATGCCGGAATAGCCGGTGCCCTGCCCCCGCTTGGAGACAAAGACGTTCTTGGCCTTCCAGACCTCCAGCACCGGCATCCCGGCGATAGGGCTGTTGGGATCGTCCTGCGCGGCGGGGTTCACGATGTCGTTCGAGCCGATCACGATCACCACGTCGGTGTCGGGGAAGTCCTCGTTGATCTCGTCCATTTCCAGAACGATGTCATAAGGCACCTTCGCCTCGGCCAGAAGCACGTTCATGTGCCCCGGCAGGCGGCCCGCGACGGGGTGGATGGCAAAGCGCACCTGCTTGCCCTTGGCGCGCAGCTTGCTGGTCAGCTCGCTGACCGCCTGCTGGGCCTGCGCTACGGCCATGCCGTAGCCCGGCACGATGATGACGCTGTCGGCCTCGTTCAGGGCCTGCGCCACGCCGTCGGCGTCGATGGCGACCTGTTCGCCCTCGACTTCGGCCGCGGGGCCGGAGGCACCGCCGAAGCCGCCGAGGATCACGCTGACGAACTGCCGGTTCATCGCCTTGCACATGATGTAGCTCAGGATCGCACCCGACGAGCCGACGAGCGCGCCCACCACGATCAGCAGGTCATTGCCCAGGCTGAAGCCGATGGCCGCCGCCGCCCAGCCCGAGTAGCTGTTCAGCATCGAGACCACCACCGGCATGTCGGCGCCGCCGATCCCCATGATGAGGTGATAGCCGATGAACAGCGCCAGCAGCGTCAGCAGCACCAGCGTCCAGCTGCCCGACCCGCCCAGGTACATCGCCGCGAAAAGCAGCGACAGCGCCGCGGCGGCCGCGTTGAGCGCATGCCCGCCCGGCAGCTTCTTGGCCGCCGAGTCGACCTTGCCGGCCAGCTTGCCATAGGCGATCACCGAGCCGGTGAAGGTCACCGCGCCGATCCAGATGCCGAGCACCAGTTCCACCTTGAGGATGCCCACCTCGACCGCCGTCTTCTTGGCGACAATGGCGGCGAAGCCGGTGAATTCCTTGGCATAGGCCGCGGCCTCGGGCACCACCTCGTCGGGGCGCGGGAAGGCGAAGCCCTGATCGGTGAAGGCCGCCGCGACGCGGCCCAGTTCGATATCGGCGTTGAAGCCCACGAAGACGGCCGCAAGCCCGACAAGGCTGTGCATGATCGCCACCAGCTCGGGCATCTGGGTCATCTGCACGCGCGTGGCCAACTGGTAGCCCACCGCCGACCCGGCGGCGATCAGCACCAGCGACAGAAGCCACAGCCCCGCCCCCGGCCCGATCAGCGTGGCCAGCACCGCGATCGCCATGCCGGCGATACCGTACCAGACCGCGCGCTTGGCGCTTTCTTGCCCGCTCAGTCCACCAAGGCTGAGGATGAAGAGAACTGCCGCGACCACGTAGGCCGCAATGGTAAATCCGTAATCCATCGTCGCCTCCGCCTTAGGATTTCTGGAACATGGCGAGCATGCGCCGTGTCACGAGGAAGCCGCCGAAAATGTTGATCGCGGCCATGAAAACCGCCAGCGCGGCGAGGATGGTGATCAACGCCGAGCTGGAGCCGATCTGCATCAGCGCGCCCAGGATGATGATCGACGAAATGGCGTTGGTGACGGCCATCAGCGGCGTGTGCAGGCTGTGGCTGACGCCCCAGATCACCTGGAAGCCCACGAAGACCGACAGCACGAAGACGATGAAATGCTGCATGAAGCTGGCGGGCGCGATCAGCCCCACGGCCAGGATCAGCGCCGCCCCCACCGACAGAAGCGTGACCTGGTTCTTCGTCTGCTTCTTGAAGGCGGCCAGTTCCTGGGCGCGTTTCTCTTCCGGGGTCAGTTCCTTTTCCGGCTCCTTCCTGGGCTGGGCCGCGATCGCCTGCACCTTGGGCGGCGGCGGCGGGAAGGTGACCTCGCCGCCATGCGCCACGGTCGCGCCGCGGATCACGTCGTCTTCCATGTCATGCACGACCTGCCCGTCCTTCTCGGGGGTCAGGTCGGTCATCAGGTGGCGGATGTTGGTGGCGTAGAGGCTGGAGGACTGCGTCGCCATCCGGCTGGGGAAATCGGTGTAACCGATGATCGTCACGCCGTTGTCGGTGACGATCTTGTCATCCATCACCGTCAGCTTGCAGTTGCCGCCCTTCTCGGCCGCCAGGTCCACGATGACCGAGCCGCGCTTCATGGACTTGACCATGTCCTCGGTCCACAGCTCGGGCGCCTCGCGGTTGGGAATGAGGGCGGTGGTGATGACGATGTCCACCTCGGGCGCCAGTTCGCGGAACTTGGCCAGCTGCGCCTCGCGGAACTCGGGCGACGAGGGAGCGGCATAGCCGCCGGTCGCGGCGCCGTCCTGGGTTTCTTCCTCGAAATCCAGGTAGACGAACTCGGCGCCCATCGATTCGACCTGTTCGGCCACTTCGGGACGCACGTCGAAGGCATAGGTGATCGCGCCAAGCGAGGTCGAGGTGCCGATCGCGGCCAGCCCGGCCACGCCCGCGCCGACGACCAGCACTTTCGCCGGGGGCACCTTGCCCGCCGCCGTCACCTGCCCGGTGAAGAAGCGGCCGAAATTGTTGCCCGCCTCGATCACCGCGCGGTAGCCCGCGATATTGGCCATCGAGCTCAGCGCGTCCATCTTCTGCGCGCGGGAGATCCGCGGCACCATGTCCATCGCGATGACCGATGTGCCCTTCTTGGCCAGCTGCTCCATCTGCGCTTCGTTCTGGGCCGGCCAGAAGAACGAGATCAGCAGCTGGTCCTTGCGCAGGCGCTTGGCCTCGGTTTCCGTCGGCGGGCGGACCTTGGCGACGATGTCGCAGGCCTTGTAGAGCGCGGCGGCGGATTTGATGATCTCGACGCCGGCCTCCTTGTAGGCGGCATCCGAGAACCCGGCGGCCTTGCCGGCCCCGGATTCGATGGCGCACTCGTAGCCCAGTTTCTGAAGCTGGAGCGCGGAGTCGGGCGTCATCGCGACCCGCGCTTCGCCCTCCATCACCTCTTTTGGTGTTCCGATCTTCAAGGTTGCTTCCCCCGTTTGTCGTTCATTTGTCAGTCCCGGCGCAGCCCGCACGATGGCGGCCGCTCATCCGGCGTTAAACAGTGCTGGGCCGGTTTATTCCACATTTTTCTACCGGTTTCGATGCAAGGAATGTCGCATCCCGTCAAATCCAGCGCCGCGTCTTTTCGCAATAGCGCGCGAAATCCATGCGGAAAGCCCGCCGCATCCGGTCTTCCTCGGGTTCGACAAAGCGTTTCTCGATCACCCAGACGAAGACCGGCACCAGCGGCAGCGACACCACCGCGTCCCACCGCAGGATCAGCCCCGCAAGGATCAGCGCATCGCCCAGGTAGATCGGGTTGCGCGAGCGGCTGAAGATCCCGGTCTGGATCAGGCGCGCGGGCACCTCGTGCGGGACGATGGTGGTGCGGTGGCGGCGGAATTCATACGCGGCCAGCGCGATCAGAAGCAGCCCGCCGCCCACCAGGATGCCGCCCGCGAAATCCGCCCAGGCCCCGCCAAAGGACAGGCCCAGCGGGTAGTGAACCGCCTGCACCCAGGCCACGGCCAGGAACGCCAGCAGCCACACCGGCGGCATGTCGAGCCATTTCAGCATCGCGCAACGGCCCGGAAAACAAGCGTTTTCCGGCCTGTTTTCCGCGCGGAAAACAGGCCGCCCCGGTTATGCGTCATTCCCATTCCATCTCCTCGTAGACGCGGCCCGCGTTCTTGGTGGCCAGTTCCTCGAACGTGTCCAGGCGGGCCCATTCGGACTGGTCCACGTAATAAGCCTCGGACAGATCGCCGCCATTGTCGATATGCTCGCCGATCTTGGCGCGCAGATCCTTGAGGTAATCCGAGGTGAAGCGCGTGACCTGCGCCATGTTGGTCGGGTGCCCGTGGCCGGGGATCACGTAGGTCGCGCCCAGATCGGTGAACGGGCCGTCGAAGGTTTCGATCCACGCATCGGTATCGGTGCCGGGAAAGATCGGCAGCATCCGTTCGTGAAAGGCGATGTCGCCGGCGATCACGATCTCCCATTGCGGGATCCACACCTGCGTGTCGCCGGGCCCGTGCGCCGGGCCCAGATGCAGCACGTGCAGCGTCACGTCGCCCATCTCGATGATCTTTTCATCCTCGAAGCTCAGGTTGGGCACGACCACGGTGGTGCCCTCGGCCTTGTCGCGGTTGTAGCCCTGCATCCCCTGCAGGATGAAATCGCCCTCTTCCTCGATCTCGTGGATCGCGTCCACATGGGCCAGGATATCGACCCCCTGCTCGGCCCAGTAGGAATTGCCAAGCATCGCGTGGCCCTGCCCGTTCTCGTTGATGACCAGTTTCACCGGCTGGTCGGTCACGGTCTTGATCTCGTCATGCAGGGCCTTGGCCAGGCGGTAGGAGGCGCCGCCATTGATGACCACCACCCCGTCGCCCGTCACCACGAAGCTGAGGTTGTTGTTGTGGCCCGAATTCTCGTAGGTGGGCGGCGCGGTGGCACCGATGGCCGAGAAGACATACGGGATGACCTCGACCGGCTTGGAATACAGTTCGGACTGCGGATACTGGTCGGCAATATCCTCCGAGGCCAGCGCGGGCAGGGCAAGGCTGGCGGCCACGAGGGCTGCGAAAATCGGCTTCATCGGTTCCTCCCTTGAAAGACTGGCGCGATCCTACGCATTCATCATCGTGAATGTCTAGGGGCCCTTTCGCGGCAGCGGCTTGCTTGTGGGCGGGCAGGCTGTAGGGTGGCGGCGGCACGAGGGAGGATGCGACATGCTGGAGGGCAGACACGCGCTGGTGACGGGCGGCGGCACGGGGATTGGGCTGGCGATCGCGCAGGCGCTGGCCGGTCAGGGCGCGCAGGTCACGATCACAGGCCGCCGCGCCGAGGTGCTGAAGGACGCCGCCGCGCAGGCGGGCGGCGGCGGGCTGCACCCGCTGGTGATGGACGTGACCGACGAGGCACAGGTTGCAGACGGCATCGCGCAGGCGGTTCAGGCGCGCGGGCCGGTGCAGGTCTGCATCCCCAATGCCGGCATCGCCGAGGGCCGCGCCCTGCACAAGACCGATACCGCCTTCTGGCGGCGGGTGATGGACACCAACCTTGACGGGGCGTTCTGGACGATCCGGGAAAGCCTGCACTCCATGCGCGGCACGGGCTGGGGCCGCGTGGTGGCGGTGGCGTCGATCGCCGGGATCCGGGGGCTGGCGGGGGCGTCGGCCTATACCGCCTCGAAACACGGGCTGATCGGCCTGATCCGGGGGCTGAGCGAGGACTATCTTGGCCAGCCCTTCACCTTCAACGCCGTCTGCCCCGGTTACGTGGATACCGAGATCGTCAGCCGCAACGCCGACGCGATCAGCACCCGCGCGGGCGTCAGCGCCGACGAGGCGCGCGCCATGATGGTCGCCCAGAACCGCCACCAGCGCCTGATCGCCCCCGACGAGGTGGCCCGGGCGGTGCTGTGGCTCTGCGGTCCGGGCTCGGACAGCGTGAACGGTCAGGCGATCGAGATTGCCGGTGGCCGGGTGTAGCGTGCGCCCTGTTAACCCGGCCGCCGCACCGACATCCGCACCGACGCGATACCGACGTAATACCGACGTGACACCGACACAGGTTTTTCCTTCCCTGCCGGTGCGTTAACCCCGATTCGTGCGAAAATGCCCCCGATGACCGATTTCACCGCCACCAAATCCATGTTCCACCTGCCCGAGGGCGTCATCTATCTGGACGGCAACTCGCTCGGCCCCCTGCCCAAGACGGCCCCGGACCGGATGGGCCGGGTGATGACCGAGGAATGGGGCGAGATGCTGATCGGCGGCTGGAACCGGGCCGGCTGGATGGACCAGCCCGCCCGCGTGGGCGACCGCATCGCGCGTCTGATCGGCGCCGAGCCGGGCCACGTGGTGATGGGCGACACCTTGTCGATCAAGGTCTTTCAGGCGCTCGCCGCCGCGCTGGAGCTGCGCCCCGAGCGCCGGGTGATCCTGTCCGACAGCGGCAATTTCCCCTCCGATCTCTACATGGCCTAGGGGTTGATCGAGACGCTCGGGCGCGGCCACGATTTGCGCGTCGTCGCCCCCGAAGAGGTTGAGGACGCGATCACCGGGGACGTGGCCGTGGTGATGCTGACCGAGGTCGATTACCGCACGGGCCGGATGCACGACATGGCGCGGCTGACCCGAAAAGCCCATGAAAACGGGGCCTTGGCGGTCTGGGACCTGGCGCACAGCGCGGGCGCGCTGCCGGTGGACCTGTCAGGCGCGGGCGCGGATTTCGCGGTGGGCTGCACCTACAAGTTCCTCAACGGCGGCCCCGGCGCCCCGGCCTTCATCTATGTCGCGCCGCGCCACGCGGGCACCGTGCGCCCTGCCCTGTCGGGCTGGCTGGGCCATGCCGCGCCTTTTGCCTTCGAGCAAGGCTATCGCGCGGGCGAGGGCATCGCCCGGATGCGGGTGGGCACGCCACCGGTGCTGGCGCTGGCCAGCCTCGAGGCGGCGCTGGACATCTGGGACGGGGTGGATATGGCCGATTTGCGCGCGCGGTCCGTGGCCCTGTCGGAACGCTTCATCACGGCGGTCGAGGCCGCCTGCCCGATGCTGGCGCTGGCCTCGCCGCGCGATCCGGCACGGCGCGGCAGCCAGGTGTCGTTCCGCTTCGCCCACGGGTACGAGGCGATACAGGCCTGCATCGCGCAGGGCGTGGTGGGCGATTTCCGCGCCCCCGACATCATGCGCTTCGGCATCACCCCGCTCTACCTGGACGAGACCGACATCGACCGCGCGGCCGGGATCATCGCGCGGGTGATGCGCGACAAGCTGTGGGACAACGACGCCTACCGCCAGCGCGGCGCGGTGACCTGACCGCCAAGAAACGGCCTCAATTCTCCAAGGTTTGGCCAGAAACCACTCAAAATCCGGCCGCAGACAGACTGTATCCATTCGGGAAACAAGCCAGGGCGCGAACAGGTCATGCGCCGCGGTCCGGTCGCCGATCGTCACCCGGCACGTGACCTGGTCCACGCGCCGCTTCGGCGTCGCAAGCGGAGTCGAGTCTCATGCCGACCTATACGGTGAACATCTACAACAACGATCCGCTCTTCATCCTGTCGCGCACCATTGGCGGCACCGACACATGGACGGGCGAGGCCACGCCCTCGGGCACGGCGACCATCACGGACAATGAACCCGGTGTGCAGGGCCAGACCATCGACAGCGACGCCGCCGGCGGCGAAAGCGCGACGGCGGATGTCACCGTGGGCGGCAGCACCTCGACCGGCGCGCCCATCTACGCCGAGGAAAGCTGGACCCTGCGCGACACCGTTACCGGCGACACTTTCGAGGTCATCACCTTCCGGGTGGATAGCGGTGGCGCCACCGGGTATTACACGCTTTCCGAATTGCCCCTGGTGGTCGGCAGGTCCTATGAAACGCTGGACTACGACACCAACCCCAACGTGCTGGCAGGCGACCCGGCCTTCAGCATCGACGACTATGTCGAGGTGGGCGCCGAAGTCGATGGCACGAGCGGCGACGACACGATCGACGCGGCCTATACGGACGTCGATGGCGACAGCCTCGGCAGCGGCGACGACACGGTTCTGGCCGGGGACGGCAACGACAGCGTCGAAGGCAGCGCCGGCGACGACCTCGTCTACGGACAGGCCGGCAATGACGACCTTTCGGGGGGCGACGGCGCCGACGTGATCGAGGGCGGCTCCGGCGACGACACCATTTCCGGCGACAGCGGCGATGACACGATCCATGGCGACCTGTCCCCGCAGGCCGGTCAATGGGAATACGAAGTCTACGACTACGACTTCACCAGCAGCGACGGTCAGGCCTTCGACATCGAAAACGGAACATTGGCCGGCTCGGGCCAGACCGACACGTTCGACTCGACCACTCTGGTCAACGACGCGCGGGGCACTTCGGGCAACCCCAGCGATTTCGGGGTGATCTATACCTCGCAGTTGCTGGTTGACGAGGATGGCACCTACACCTTTTCGACCACCTCCGACGACGGCTCGACGATCCGCATCTTCGACGAGAACGGCACGGCCCTCACATGGACGAACCAAGGCGGCAGCACCGCGAGCTTCATGGACAACGACCAGCACCAGGCGCCGACCACGCGCTCGGGCGAGGTCACGCTGGAAGCCGGGCGGCTCTACACGATCGAGGTGCGGCATTGGGAGAACCAGGGCGGTCAGGTGATCTCGGGGCAGGTCACCTCGCCGTCCGGCACGACCGAGGATCTGGCCGACAGCGATCTGGTGATCGGGCCGGCAAGCGGGGTCGCGGGGGACGACAGCATCGACGCCGGGGACGGCGACGACCGGGTGTTCGCGGGCGCGGGCAACGACACGATCGACGGCGGCACCGGCGCGGACACGATCTATGGCGGGCTGGGCGATGACGAGATGTATCTGGCCGAAGGCGACGAGGCCTTTGGCGGGGATGGCGACGACCTGTTCGTTCTGGGCGATCTGGGTGAGGCGGGCAGCAGCACGATCACCATCACCGGCGGCGAGGGTGACGAGACCGCGGGCGACACGCTGCAACTGACCTCCGATCTCACGCAGGACGACATCACCTTCACCAATACCGACGATGCGGCCGGCGGGCTGTCGGGCACCTTCACAATGGCCGACGGCACGGTGGTCAACTTCTCGGAGATCGAGAATATCATCTGCTTCACGCCCGGCGCCCGCATCCTGACCGAACATGGCGAGCGGCCGATCGAAACCCTGCGCCCGGGCGACCGGGTCCTGACCCATGACAACGGGCTGCAACCGATCCGCTGGATCGGGCACAGCACCGTCGAAGGGCGCGGGCGTTTCGCCCCGATCGCCGTCAATTCCAAGGTGATGCAGGGCGCGCGCCGCCCGCTGCTGGTGTCGCCGCAGCACCGGCTGCTGTTTCGCGGCTACCGGGCCGAGTTGCTGTTCGGCCAATCCGAAGTGCTGGTGGCGGCGAAACATCTTGTGGACGGGGTGGATGTGCGGATCGCCGAACGTCCGAAGGTGACGTATTTCCACCTGATGCTCGACCGGCACGAGGTGATCTATGCCGAAGGCGCCGCGACCGAGAGCTTCCATGCGGGCGATCATGCCGTCTCGGCGCTGTCACCCCGCGCGCGGTTCGAGATGTTCCAGACCTTCCCGCATCTGCGCGCCGATTTGTCGGTCTACGGCACCACCGCCCGACCCTGCCTGAAGGCCTACGAGGCCCGCGCCCTTTCGCCAGTCGCGGCCTGAGCCGCCTGCCGGACCGCTTGCAAGACGGCATCCGGCCGCGCGCCGGGCTTAAGCCTTTTTCAAGATCATTGTGCCAGCCTGCCGGACAATGAATGCGCTCTGCACACGGGTGCCCGGCCCGATGTGACCAAACGGGGGAACATGCCACGTCACCGCCTCAGGACTCACCGTATCCGTCCCGATACGACCGCGAATCGTAGGCACCCGGGGGCGGATTGCCCGACGACACCGGCGACCGGCCCGCACCGTCCGCCGCGTTCCGTGCCCGCGCCGGGGTATGTCACGGGCGCCGCAGCGCCCCCGTTCCGCCCCGGGATCGGGTGGCCTGCCCCGTCACCGTTCGCAGCGTCCCAGTCCTGACCCCCACGCAGGACAGCCCCGCCCATGCCGACCACTTTCGACCTCATCCGCCTCGGTCCCGCCCCGGAAATCGACAGCATCGAGGGGAACCTCGCATCCGAGAATCACGCGGCGCTTGAAAACGCCGTGTTCGGCGGTGCGTCCAGCCCGCTGGCGCAAAACGTCCAGACCCTCGCCCCCGACAGCGGCAGCAGTTTCACCGGCGGGCGGCTGTCCACGGCCTACGAGGCCGACAATGACAGCGTGACCGAAACCTTCCTCGTGAATGGCGTCGCGGCCGAGCATGACGCCAC
>JAASSQ010000158.1 GCA_021767845.1 Roseovarius sp.
ACATTTCCATGGCCAACCTGAAATGGGTGCTGGAAGAGTTCTTTGCCGCCTTCTTCGAGATCGATGGCATCAAGACTCGCTTCCGCGCCTCGCATTTCCCGTTCACCGAACCCTCGGCCGAGGTGGACATCCGCTGCAGCTGGGAAGGCGGCACGCTGAAGGTGGGCGAGGGCGACGACTGGCTCGAGATCCTGGGCTCGGGGATGGTGCATCCCAAGGTGCTGATGGCGGGGAACATCGACCCAGCGGCCTGGCAGGGCTTTGCCTTCGGCGTCGGCATCGACCGGATCGCCATGCTGAAATACGGCATCCCCGATCTGCGGGCGTTCTTCGATTCCGACCTGCGCTGGCTGCGCCATTACGGCTTCAGCGCGCTGGACGTGCCGACGATCCGGGGCGGGCTGAGCCGGTAACGGCGCCCCGCGCCGCCCGGTTGCCACCGGCCGGAACACGGGCCATCTTGGGAGAAAACCCAGGACCGGAGGCTCGACGATGCGCCTGTTTACCCACGAAGCGCGGCAGCGCACCCGTGACACCCGCAAGGTCTATGCCGCCTACGAGATCGCCCACACGGCGGTCGATTTCGCCGCCGCGATCTGTTTCCTGATCGGCTCGATCCTGTTCCTGTGGACCGAATACGAGGAGCAGGCGATCTGGCTGTTCATCGTCGGGTCGGGCTTTTTCTGCATGAAGCCCACCCTGCGGCTGGCGCGCGAGCTGCAGCTGTGGCGGATGGGGCAGCTCGACACGCTGGCTAAGCGCATCGGGGACTGAGGCGTGGCAGGGGTTTTCCCCCTGACGCGGATAGGCTAAACGCGCGGGGAACCGTAGCTTTTGCCTGGATGAGACCCGATGAAATTCACCCTGTCGTGGCTGAAAGACCATCTTGAGACCAAGGCCAGCGTCGCCGAGATCGCCGAGGCGCTGACCGACCTGGGGCTGGAGGTCGAAGACATCCACAACCCCGCCGACCGGCTGGCCGATTTCACCATCGGCAAGGTTCTGAAGGCCGAAAAGCACCCCGATGCCGACAAGCTGAAGGTCTGCCAGGTGCAGACCGACGAAGGCGAGACCCAGATCATCTGCGGCGCCCCCAACGCGCGCGAGGGGATCACCGTGGTGATTGCCAAGCCCGGTGTCTACGTGCCCGGCATCGACACCACGATCGGCGTGGGCAAGATCCGCGGCATCGAGAGCCACGGCATGATGTGCTCGGAACGCGAGATGGAGCTGAGCGACGAGCATGACGGCATCATCGAGCTGCCCTCGGGCGAGGTGGGGGAGCGGTTCATCGACTGGCTGGCCGAGAACGACCCGGCCAAGGTGGACCCGGTGATCGAGATCGCCATCACCCCCAACCGCCCCGATGCGTTGGGCGTGCGGGGTATCGCGCTGGACCTGGCCGCGCGTGGCCTGGGCAAGATGAAACCCGCGCCGCAGGCCCATGTCGAAGGCGCCTTTCCCTGCCCCGTGGGCGTGAGCATCGACGAGGACACGCGCGAAAACGGCTGCGAGGTATTCGCCGGCCGTCTGATCCGGGGCGTGACCAACGGGCCGTCGCCGCAATGGTTGCAGGACCGGCTGCGCGCCATCGGGCTGCGGCCGATCTCGGCGCTGGTGGACATCACCAATTTCTTCACCTTCGACCGCAACCGCCCGCTGCACGTTTTCGATGCCGACAAGGTGCGGGGCGATCTGCGCATCCATCGGACCGAAGGCGGCGAGACCCTGACCGGGCTGGACGAGAAGGAGTATACCTTCGGTCCCGGCATGGTGGTGATCTCGGACGAGGCCGGTGTCGAAAGCATCGGTGGCATCATGGGCGGGCTGGCGACCGGCTGCACCGAGGAGACGGTGAACGTGTTCCTTGAGGCCGCGGTCTGGGATCACGTGCAGATCGCCACGACGGGCCGCGCGCTGAAGATCAACTCGGACGCGCGCTATCGCAACGAGCGCGGCATCGACCCGGCCTTCAACATGGAAGGGCTGGACCTGGCCACCCAGATGATCCTGGACCTGTGCGGCGGCGAGGCGTCGAGCGTCGTGGTCGCGGGCGAGGTGCCGGATGTGAGCCGCGCCTACCGGCTGGACCCCGAGCGCGTGCAGTCGCTGGTCGGCATGGACATCCCCGAGGCCGAGCAGCGCCGCACGCTGACCGCGCTTGGCTTCAAGCTGGAAGGCGACATGGCGCATGTGCCCTCGTGGCGGCCCGACGTGATGGGCGAGGCCGACCTGGTCGAGGAGGTGGCGCGGATCGCGTCGCTGACCAGGCTGGAGGGCCGCCCGCTGCCGCGTGCGCAGGTCGGCGTGCCCAAGCCGATCCTGTCGCCCATGCAGAAGCGCGAGCAAATCGCGCGCCGCACCGGCGCCGCGCTTGGCTATAACGAATGCGTCACCTACAGCTTCATCGACCACGCCAGCGCCACGCTGTTCGGCGGCGGGGACGAGGCCACGAGGCTGGCCAACCCGATCAGCTCGGAAATGAGCCACATGCGCCCCGATCTGCTGCCGGGGCTGCTGCAGGCCGCGGCGCGCAACCAGGCGCGCGGCCAGATGGACCTTGCGCTGTTCGAGGTGGGCCACGCCTTCAGCGGCGGCGAACCCGAGGAACAGCATGTGCAGGTCACGGGCCTTCTGGTGGGGCGCACCGGGCCGAAGGACGTGCATGGCCAGTCGCGCGGCGTGGATCTCTATGACGCCAAGGCCGATGCCGAGGCGATCCTGTCAGCGCTTGGCGCACCCGAAAAGGTGCAGATCCTGCGCGACGGCCCCGACTGGTTCCATCCCGGCCGCCACGGGCGCATCTGCCTTGGCCCCAAGAAGGTTCTGGGGATCTTCGGCGAAGTGCACCCCCGCGTGGTGGAGCGGATGGACGTGAAGGGGCCGGCCGTGGCCTTTACCCTGTTCCCCGCCGAAATCCCGCTGCCGCGCAAGAAGGCCACCAGCCGCGGCGCGCTGGAACTGCACGACCTGCAGGCGGTGGAACGCGATTTCGCCTTCGTTGTGGATGCCGATGTCGAGGCGCTGACGCTGGTCAACGCCGCCGCCGGGGCCGACAAGGCGCTGATCGAGGATGTGCGCGTCTTCGACGAATTCATCGGCGGCTCGCTGGGCGAGGGCAAGAAATCGCTGGCCGTGACCGTCCGCCTGCAACCCACCGACACGACCCTGAAAGAGGCCGATATCGAGGCGGTCAGCCAGAAGATCGTCGAGAAGGTCGAGAAGGCCACGGGCGGCACGCTGCGCGGCTGATCGTCGGGCGGAGAGGCGGCGGGGCGCACCCCTTGCCGCCCCGCGAGTTGCGCGGTCCCGCCGGGTGACGCGGCCCGCGCGGCGGGGTATGTAGGGGCGACAGCACATCAACCCGAGGGGACGCAATGACACTCAAGGTCTATCTTTCCGGCGAAATCCACACCGACTGGCGCGAGCAGATCATCGAGGGGGCCGAGGGGCTGGACGTGTCCTTCGACAGCCCCGTGACCGATCACGCGGCCAGTGACGATTGCGGGGTCGAAATCCTTGGCGCCGAGGACGACAAGTATTGGCACGACCACAAGGGCGCCATGATCAACGCGATCCGCACCCGCAAGGGCATCGCCGATGCCGATGTCGTGGTCGTGCGCTTCGGCGACAAGTACAAGCAGTGGAACGCGGCCTTCGACGCGGGCTATGCCAGCGCGCTTGGCAAATCGCTGATCATCCTGCAACCGCCCGAGCATGACCACGCGCTCAAGGAAGTGGACGCCGCGGCGTTGGCCATGACGCGCACCCCCGAACAGGTGGTGCAGATCCTGCGCTACGTGCTGAAAGGCACCTTGCCCGGCTGACAGGCGCGGGAGGCGGGAAAAACCGCCCGCTCTTCCCCGTCGAAAAAACTCGCTTTCGGACAGGAAACCGGGTCAACATTGGCCTGCGCGCCTGGGCGCGCGGGTGATGGTATCAATCGGGACGCGGGGAAACACGCCAATGATCCAGGAATTCAAGGACTTTATCGCCAAGGGCAATGTCATGGACATGGCCGTCGGCATCATCATCGGGGCGGCCTTTACCGCCATCGTCACGTCGCTTGTGGGCGATCTGATCAATCCGGTCATCAGCCTGTTCATGGGCGGCGTCGATTTCGCCAGCCAGTATGTCCTGCTGGGCGAAGGCGAGTTCGCCTCGATCGCCGAGGCCGAGGAGGCAGGCGCAGCCGTCTTTGCCTGGGGGCGCTTCATCATGGCGATCCTGAACTTCCTGATTATCGCCTTCGTGGTCTTCCTGCTGGTCAAGGCGGTCAACCGCGCCAAGACCGCGGCGGAACGGCAGGAGGCCGCCGCCGAAGCGGCCGCGCCGGCCGGCCCCACGGAACTGGATCTGCTGGTCGAAATCCGCGATGCGCTGAAGAAATAACCGCCTGAAACACCGATCCGGCGGGGCTGGCGGTTGCGCCGGCCCCGTTCTTTTGCGAGTCACCCCCGATCGAAACGACAATCCGAGGTGATGTCATGGAAGCAGTAATGGAACAGATGTCCGGGTTCGGCCCGATTGTCATCAACGCGATCAAGGCGCTTGTCGTCCTGATCCTTGGCTGGGCGGTGGCCGGCGCGGTCAGCGGGCTGATCCGCAAGCGGGTGAACGCCACCCCGAGGCTCGACGCCACGATCGGCAATTTCATCGCCTCGATCGTGAAATGGGTGATCCTGCTGATGGTCCTGATCGCGGTGCTGGGTCTGTTCGGCATCGAGGCCACGTCGCTGGTGGCGGTGCTGGGCGCGGCCACGCTGGCGATCGGGCTGGCGCTGCAAGGCACGCTGAGCGATCTGGCCTCGGGCTTCATGCTGATCCTGTTCCGGCCCTACAAGCTGGGCCAGTATGTTGATATCGGCGGCACGGCGGGGACGGTGAAGGACCTGAACCTGTTTTTCACCGAGCTGGTGACGCCCGACAACGTGCAGATCATCATTCCCAACGGGCAGGCCTGGGGGGCGATCATCACCAACGTGTCGCATTACGACACGCGGCGCTGCGACCTGAGCTTCGGCATTGATTACGGCGACGATGCCGACAAGGCGATGCAGGTGATCGTGGACCTGGCCAAGGCGGACGAGCGCGTGCATGACGACCCCGAACCCTGGGTGCGGGTGACGAACCTTGGCGACAGCAGCGTGGATCTGTCGGTGCGGCTGTGGTGCGATGCGGCGGATTACTGGAACCTGAAGTTCGACATGACCAAGGCGGTCAAGGACGCCTTCGACAAGAACGGCATCTCGATTCCCTATCCGCATTCGGTGGAAATCCAGAAAGCCGGCTGAGCGGCAAGGCCCCTGCCCCGGCCGGGGTCAGCCTCGGCCGATATAGGGCATCTTGCTGGCCATCAGGGTGACGAACTGCATGTTCGCCTCGGGCGGCAGCTCGGCCATGTGCAGCACGGCGCGGCCCACCTCGGCCACGTCCATCGTGGGTGGCGGATCGCCGGGGTTGGCGGCGATCACGCCCTCCAGCAGCTCGGTCCGGGCATTGCCGATGTCGATCTGCCCGCAGGCGATGTCAAAGGCGCGGCCATCCAGCGACAGCGATTTCGTCAGCCCGGTGATCGCGTGCTTGGTGGTGGTATAGGCCACCGAGCGCGGGCGCGGGGCATGGGCGCTGATCGAGCCGTTGTTGATGATGCGCCCGCCCTGCGGGCGCTGCGCGCGCATCCGGGCAAAGGCGGCGCGGGCGCAGTTGAACATCCCGTTGAGGTTCACATCGACCACGTGGCGCCATTCGTCATGGTCCAGCTCGTCGATCAGGGCGGCGCGGCCGAAGGTGCCCGCATTGTTGAACAGCACATCCAGCCGCCCGGCCCGTGCGGTGAAGCTGTCGAAGGCGGCCTCGACGGCCTCGGGGTCGGTCACGTCGCAGGCCAGAAGAACGGCATTGGCGTGGCCCTGGCAGACGGCCTCCAGCGCCTCGGGCCGGCGGGCGAGGCAGCCCACGCGCCAGCCCGCGTCGAGAAAGCGGCGCACGCACTCCGCGCCGATCCCGGCGCTGGCCCCGGTGATGAGGATGGATTTCATGTCTCGGCCTCCGGCTCCAGTTGCAGCGGCGCGGGTGCGGCGCTGAGGTCATCCACCCGCAACGGCCCCGTGGGCTTGGCCAGCCGGTTGCGCACGACCCAGTGCAGGCGCTCCTCGGCGCGGGTGATCGCGACATAGGCCAGTCGTTTCCACAGCGGCTGGCCCGCCTCGGTGCGGCCCATGCGGGCGGCGGCGTAGAGATCGGGGGCGAACACCTGCACGTCGCGCCATTGCGAGCCTTGCGCCTTGTGGATCGTGACGGCCGCGCCATGCAGGAAGGTCGCCCCCATCCGCGCGGCGAAGGGGATGAAGGGCTCTTCCTCGTCCGGTGCCTCGATCTTGACGATGCTGGCGGCGCCCACGCGGGGATCCTCGGCGCCGATCACGTGGAGCTTGGAAAACCCCGGTTTCCGGCCAGGCCCCAGATAGACCACCTGCGCCCCCTTGATGAGGCCCCGCGCCTCGAGATCCAGCCGCTTGCGGCGATGCTTGAGCGGCAGTTCGATCCCGTCGCAGATCAGCGGCTCACCGGGCAGAAGCGCGTCGTCGGGCGCGCCGTGGACCGCGCGGAAGGCATGGATCAGCCGGATGCGGGTGGCGTTGCGCCACACCAGCACCGGCGAGCGCGCCATCAGATCGACCTCGACCCGTTGCGCCCAGCGCACCCGGTCGTCGCGGCGGGCCACGTCCTCGACCATGCGCTCGAAATCCCGAAAGCCCAGTTGCGGGTCGGCCAGCGCGTGTGCCAGATCAAGGATCGGGTTGTCGCGATCCTGCCGGTGGATGCGGTGCAGGGTCAGCCGCGCGCTTTCGGGCAGCTTGTCGAACACCATCGAGCCGGATTGGTTGACCGGGGCAAGCTGCGCGGGATC
>JAASSQ010000010.1 GCA_021767845.1 Roseovarius sp.
GACCTGCGCCACGATCACCGCGTTCTCATCAAGCGCGCGCTGCATCAGCGCGCGTTCCTCGTCCGAGATGTCGTGGCCCTCGGCCTCACGCTCGGCCAGGGTGCCGTAGCCCGTCACGTCGAGCGGCGCGGTATCGGCGGTCTTGAGGACGGCCACGGTTTCGCGCACGGCCTCTTCCTCGTCCACGCCCGAGGCATAGACCATCAGCGCCGCGCCGGTGGCCTTGTCGGGCAGCCCGTCGCCGTCCTTGCGGCCGATCTGCACGAGCAGGGTATAGACCTGCTGGGACTTGGGAGATTTGGTCTTCTTGTCGCTCATGCGCCCGATCCTTTTGTCGCCCCTGCCCTGCGCGAGCCGCGATCCGAAGTCAAGCGGCGGCCGGGCTTTCCATTGACCGCGCGGGCCACTAGCCTGCGCCGCAGGAACAACGGGAGGAGCGAGACATGAAACGCGCCAAGGACATGGTGGCCGAGGCCAACGCGGTGGTGGCCCACGCCCCGGCGGCCGAGATGCTGGAGTTGCATGGGCAGGACGGCGTGACCTTTGTCGATCTGCGCGATCCGCGCGAGTTGGAGCGCGAGGGGATGATCCCTGGCGCGTTCCATTGCCCGCGCGGGATGCTGGAATTCTGGATCGACCCGGAGAGCCCCTATGCCAAGCCGCAATTCCAGACCGGCGACCGGTTCGTGTTCTATTGCGCGTCGGGCTGGCGGTCGGCCCTGTCGGCGCGCGTGGCGCAGGAGATGGGGCTGGAGAATGTCAGCCACATCGCAGACGGGTTTTCCGGCTGGAAGAAAGCGGGCGGCCCGGTGGGCGAGAAGCCCGCGAAGCCCAAGGGCTGAGCGGCGGCCAGGGCCGGTGCACCGGCCCTGGCGCGGGGATCACGCGGCGCGGATCAGTCGCGCAGCAATTCGTTGATGCCGGTCTTGGAGCGCGTCTGCTCGTCCACGCGCTTGACGATCACGGCGCAGTAGAGGTTGAGGTTGTTCTTGGTCGGCATCGAGCCAGACACGACGACCGAATAGGGCGGCACCTCGCCCACGAAGACCTCGCCGGTCTCGCGATCCACGATCTTGGTGGACTTGCCGATATAGACGCCCATCCCAAGCACCGAGCCTTCGCGGATGATGCAGCCCTCGACCACCTCGGAGCGGGCACCGATGAAGCAATTGTCCTCGATGATCGTGGGGCCGGCCTGCATCGGCTCCAGCACACCGCCGATGCCGACGCCGCCCGACAGGTGCACGCCCTTGCCGATCTGCGCGCAGCTGCCCACCGTGGCCCAGGTATCGACCATCGTGCCCTCGTCCACGTAGGCGCCAAGGTTCACGAAGGACGGCATCAGCACCACGCCCGGCGCGATATAGGCCGATTTGCGCACGACGCAGTTGGGCACCGCGCGGAACCCGGCGGCTTTCCAGTCGGTGTCGCCCCAGCCCTTGAACTTGCTGTCCACCTTGTCCCACCAGCCGCCGCCTTGCGGGCCGCCGTCATGGATTTCCATGTCCTTGATGCGGAAGCCCAGAAGAACCGCCTTCTTGGCCCATTGGTTGACGTGCCAGTCGCCGTTCTCCTGCCGTTCGGCCACCCGCAGCTTGCCGGAGTCGAGCGCGTTCAGCGTATCCTCGATGGCTTCGCGGGTTTCGCCGCCGGTCTTGGGGGTGATCTGGTCGCGGGTTTCCCACGCGGCTTCGATGGCTTGTTCCAGGTGTGCGTTGGACATCGGGGCCTCCCTTGGCTTCCAAACGGTGCAGGTGCTTAGGCATGGGCTATATGCGCAACCCGGGCCGGGATCAATGCGGCGTGGCTGGTCAAGCGGGGGCGAACGGGCTAGGCCTTGGGCAGGATGACGAGAAGGATAACGCCCGCGATGCCCGAAGACCGCTATAGCCAGTTCCGCGATGCGCATACCGACCGCAGCAGCGCCGAGCAGGTGCCAGACACCCCGCAGACGCGCGCCCCGGCCTATCGCCTGGCCTTTGCCGATCCCGATTTCATGCTGCGCGACGAGCTGCGCCCGGTGCGCCTGCAACTGGAGCTTCTGAAGCCGGAAATGATCCTGAACGAGCGCAGCATCGAAAGCACCGTGGTGCTGTTCGGCGGCGCGCGCATTCCCGAGCCCTCCAAGCGCGACACGGCCCATACCGAAACCCTGGCCGAGCTGTCACGGTTCTACGACGAAGCGCGCGAGTTCGCGCGGCTGGTCACGATGAAGTCGATGGCCTCCTACGGGCGCGAATACGTGGTGGCCACGGGCGGCGGGCCGGGCGTGATGGAGGCCGGCAACCGCGGGGCGGATGACGCGGGCGGCGCGTCGATCGGGTTGAACATCGTGCTGCCGCACGAGCAGGCCCCGAACGAATACGTCACGCCGGGGCTGTGCTTCAACTTTCACTATTTCGGCATCCGCAAGATGCATTTCCTGATGCGCGCGAAAGCGATCTGCGTCTTTCCCGGCGGGTTCGGCACGCTGGACGAGATGTTCGAGGCGCTGACCCTGATCCAGACCGACCGGATGAACAAGGTGCCGTTCCTGCTGTTCGGCGAGGAGTTCTGGCGCCGGATCATCAACTGGGAGGCCCTGGCCGATGCCGGCACGATCAGCGCCGACGACCTGAACCTGTTCCGCTTTGTCGAGACGGCGCAGGACGCGATGACGGTCATCGACGACTGGTACGCTGACGAGGACTGAGCGCAGGGGCGTGGCGGGTCAGGCCGCGTGCCCCGGCAAGGTGCACAGCGCGCGGCCGCCACGCAGAAGCGAGGTGACCGTGCGGCCCTCGGTCGTGTCCTTGATGGCATAGCCGTAGCCACGCAGGCGGTGCTTCCATTCACGCTCGGACACGGCCATGCCGCGTTCGCGCATGACCAGTTTCAGGATCTCTGTTTCCGTTTCACTCGTATACTGTTTCATCGTTTCCTGCCTTGGAACAGTTGCTGGTGTATCGATGGATAGCGACAGCTCGTGGCAACAATCGTGCGGAAATGAGGCAAGGCGGGGGTTTCATCGTGGCCCCATGACCGGCGCGCGCCCGCGCCGGTCAGCGCGTGGCGGCATCGACCTCTTCAAGCTGGCCGTGATGCGCCTTGCGCGCCGCCGCCGCGGTGACGAGGGCGCGGAACAGCCCCTGCTGGCGGCGGGCGTAGAACAGGTGTTCGGGGTGCCACTGCACGCCGATGGCAAAGGGGTCGCGGACACGTTCGATCGCCTGGATCATGCCGCCGCGATCCCGCGCCGCCACCCGCAGCCCGCGCCCCAGCTCATCGACCGCCTGGCTGTGCAGGGCATTGACCTTCATCGGATCGTCGCCCGCGACGCGGGCCAACCGCGTGCCGGGTTCGATCAGGACGGTCTTGCGGGGCAGGATCGTGCGGTGGCGGTCGCTGTCGCGATAGGTGTCATAGGCGTCCTGGTGCAGCGTGCCGCCAAGCGCCACGTTCAACATCTGGCTGCCCCGGCAGATGCCGAGGACGGGTTTCGACAGCTCGAACGCCTCGTGCACCAGTCGGCGCTCCAGCGCGTCGCGCCCCGGATCGAGCCGCGCCGAGGCCACGATCTGCCCGCCGTATAGGTCAGGCGAGATGTCGTCGCCCCCGCCGATGATGACCCCGTCCACATCCGCCATGCGCGCATCCGAGCCATCGACCCACCGCACCGCGCACCCGCCCGCCATCCAGACGTTGAACGCCACCAGCGGAAAGATGCGCCAGCCCGAGCGGCGCGAGGTGGTCACACCGATGCGCGGCCGCGCCACGGTCAGGCCCCGGCCTTGTCGAGCCCGGCCGCTTGCAGAAGCGCGCCGCAGCGGTCCGCCCAACTGCCCCGCGTTAGGGTGATCGCGCCGTGATCGTCCTCCCACGCCTTGCCAAGGCGATCCAGCAGCGCGCCATCGGCGGCGACCTGCTCGACCGTGATCCAGCGTTGCCATTCCTGCGCCAGCGACCAGCCGGGATCGTCGATCAGGCTGTCGGGCAGGCGGAAATGAAAGGCCGGCCGCGCCGAGGTGGAGCCCGAGACCGCCGGTTCGACAAGGTCGGGATGCAGATGCGCAAAGACCGGCAGCATGTCGAGGCCCCTGTTCCGTGTCGGATTGACCTCGACATAGAGCGCGATCACGTCGCGCAAGGCCGCCCGCGGCCCGAGCGCGATCAGCCCCCGCACCAGGTCGGTCGGGTAGGGATCGGTGAAGGGCAGGATGCGGCGCGATTCGTCGATCGGGTTGGCGGCGCGCAACCAGTCCTCGATCAGCGCGTAGGCCAGAAGCGGGCGGACGATGTCGGCATCCCGATCCGACGCGATCTCCACGTTGAGGTGCACGCCGAAGCCAAAGACCCAGCCCGCGCCGCTGCCCAATGCCCCGGCCTCGCGCAGGGCGGCGACGAGGGTATCCAGCTGCTCCAGCCCGTCGCGGTCCAGCGGTTCGGTCACGATTTCGACCGGCACGACCTCGCGGCCGAGGTTGAGCGCCAGGTCGCGCAGCTTGCTTTGCGTGGCCTTGCGCAGGAAGATGTCGAGATAGATCTCGATCTTGCCGATGCGGCTGTCATGGACCGTCCAGAAGGGGCCGTCCCCCTGTTCGGCCCGCCCGCCGAGCGTGTCGGTGCAGATGCGCGCGGCCTCGGCTTCGCTCAACCCGCCGAATTCGATCTCGACGCCCACGCGGCGCGGCTGGCCATCGGCATTGAGGGGGTGCGGCAGGGGCGAAAAACGGGATTCAGACATGGGGCACCTTTGACAGACACGGGATGCCCGCAGCCTAGCAACCCGGCCCGCGAGGCACGAGGCGAAAAGCGCCGCCCGGTCAGCCGAGCCCCGCTTCGGATTCGATTTCCCGGCGGGATTTGCGCTGTCGCTCGGTTGCGGATTTGAGTTGCCCGCAGGCGGCCATGATGTCTTCGCCGCGCGGGGTGCGGATGGGGCTGGCGTAGCCGGCCTTGTAGATGATGTCGGCGAACGCCTCGATCCGGTCCCAGTCGCTGCGCTGATGCGGGGCGCCGGGCCATTCGTTGAACGGGATCAGGTTGATCTTGGCCGGGATGCCCTTGATGAGTTGCACGAGGCGGCGGGCGTCCTCGTCGCTGTCGTTCACGTCCTTCAGCATCACGTATTCAAAGGTGATGCGCTCGGAATTGCTGGCCTTGGGGTATTCGCGCAGGGCATTCAGCAGGGTTTCGATGTTCCATTTGCGATTGATCGGCACCAGCTTGTCGCGCACCTCGTCGGTGGTGGCGTGGAAACTGACGGCCAGCATGCAGCCGATCTCTTCTGCCGTCTTGGCGATCTCGGGCACGACACCGGACGTGGAGAGCGTGATGCGCCGCCGGCTGAGCGAGATCCCCTCGCCGTCCATCGCGATCTTCATCGCGTCGCGCACGTTGTCGAAATTGTAGAGCGGCTCGCCCATGCCCATCAGCACGATGTTCGACAACAGGCGCGGGCGTTCGCCCATGCCCTCGCCCGGCCGGGGCCATTCATCCAGATCGTCGCGCGCCATCATCACCTGGCCGATGATTTCACCGGCGGTCAGGTTGCGGACCAGTTTCTGGGTGCCGGTGTGGCAGAACGAACAGGTCAGCGTGCAGCCGACCTGCGACGAGATGCACAGCGTCCCGCGATCGGTTTCGGGGATGTAGACCACCTCGACCTCGTGACCGCCGGCGATGCGGGCCAGGTATTTGCGGGTGCCGTCGGCGCTGACCTGTTTCGAGACCATTTCCGGGATCTCGATGACGAAATTCTCGGCCAGTTCCTTGCGGTAGGCCTTGGACAGGTTGGTCATGGCGTCGAAATCGCGCACGCCCCATTGATAGACCCATTGCCAGATCTGGTTGACCCGCATCCTGGCCTGTTTCTCGGGCGTGCCGTGTTCGATCAGCACCTCGCGCAGCCGGTCGCGCGTGAGGCCGACGATATTGGTCGGACCCTCGGGAAGCTTGCGGGGGATGGTCATCACGTCCTGGGTGATCGGGGCGGTATCGGTCATGGTGCGCGCGGTCCTGTCGTCAGATGGGCCACCATATAGGGTATATGCTTGGATTCCAAAAGCTTTGCGCGGGATCGGTCAACGGCCAAGCCGCGCGACCCGGGCGTGACAGGGGCAGGTGACAAGGTGATCGTTGACCATGCCCACCGCCTGCATGAAGGCATAGACGATGGTCGGCCCGCAGAATTTGAATCCCCTTTTGCGCAAATCCTTTGAAATTGCGCGCGACATTTCTGTTTCGGTCGGCACGTCCTCGAGGCGCTCCCAGGCATTCTGGATGGGGCGGCCGCCCACATAGGCCCAGAGGTACCGGTCAAAGCCCTGTTCGGCCTCGATCGCCTGCCAGACGCGGGCGTTGCCGATCGTCGCCTCGATCTTGCCGCGATGGCGCACGATGCCGGGATCGGCCAGCAGGCGGGTCACGTCCGCGTCGCCCCAACCGGCGATCACGTCGGGGTCAAACCCTTGAAACGCCGAGCGAAAATTCTCGCGCTTGCGCAGGATGTTGATCCAGCTCAGCCCGGCCTGAAACCCATCCAGGATCAGCTTTTCCCACAGCGCGCGGCTGTCATGCTCGGGCACGCCCCATTCGATGTCGTGGTAGGCCTGATATAGCGGGTCGGCGCCGACCCATCCGCATCTGTCGCCCATCGCAGCCCCCCTGTCCGGCGCAATTCGCGCCAATCCGAGTCAAATCCCGTCTTTAAGGGTTCATTAGCGCCTCTGCCCCAGCCTTGGAACAGGTTTCGCGGAGGAACGGCATGGATCGGAAACGCAAATGGATGGACGTGCCCGAGGGGCACGATACCGCGCTGAACTACGCGGTGGCAGAGCGGGACCGCTCGGTTCTGGACATGGTCGAACAGGCGGTGGCCCACAAGCAGGCGGTTCTGGCCTTTCAGCCCGTCGTCACGGCGGCCGATCCGTCGCGCCCCGCGTTCCACGAGGGGCTGATCCGGGTTCTGGACGATACCGGCCGCGTGATCCCCGCGCGCGATTTCATCGGCGCGGTCGAAACCAGCGAAACCGGACGAATCATCGACTGTCTCTCGTTGGAAAAGGGGCTGAGGATGCTCAACCGTTACCCCGATCTGCGGCTGTCGCTGAACATGTCGGCGCGCTCGATCGGCTACAAGCGGTGGCTGCGCATTCTGAACCGGGGGCTGAACCAGGATTCGACGGTGGGGGAACGGCTGATCCTGGAGATCACCGAGACATCGGCGATGCTGGTGCCCGAACTGGTGATCGGCTTCATGCAGGATTACCAGAAAAAGGGGGTCAGCTTCGCGCTGGACGATTTCGGCGCGGGCTTCACCTCGTTCCGCTACCTGCGGGATTTCTTTTTCGACATCGTCAAGATCGACGGGCAGTTCATCCGCGGCATCGCCAGGAACCCCGACAACCAGGTGCTGACCGCGGCATTGATCGCGATCGCGCAGCAATTCGACATGCTGACGGTCGCCGAAAGCGTGGAGAACGCGCAGGACGCCGACTATCTTGCCGCGGTCGGGTTCGAGTGCCTGCAGGGCTATTTCTACGGCGCCCCGACCGTCTCGCCCCCGTGGATGGCATCGCAGCGGCACCAGGCCTCGGCCTAGCGCATGACATCGGGGGCGTTGCCGCGATGCCGCGAGTGCGGTAAGAGGGCGGGGACCGGCGGGGGATACCGGCACGCGCCGCAACAGGTGTGCGCGACCGCCTCGGCCATGATGCATCCTGGTGGAGGACAGACATGACCAACGTAGTAATCGCATCCGCGGCCCGCACCGCCGTGGGATCCTTTGGAGGGGCCTTCGCGAACACCCCGGCCCACGATCTGGGCGCCGCCGTGCTGGAGGCCGTGGTCGCCCGCGCGGGCATCGACAAGGCCGAAGTGTCCGAAACCATCCTGGGCCAGGTTCTGACGGCCGCGCAGGGGCAGAACCCCGCGCGCCAGGCGCATGTCAATGCCGGCCTGCCGATCGAAAGCGCGGCCTGGGGCATCAACCAGGTTTGCGGCTCGGGCCTGCGGGCCGTGGCGCTTGGCGCGCAGCACATCCAGCTGGGCGATGCCGACATCGTCTGTGCCGGCGGTCAGGAGAACATGACGCTCAGCCCCCATGCCGCGCATCTGCGCGCCGGGCACAAGATGGGCGACATGAAATACATCGACACGATGATCCGCGACGGGCTGTGGGATGCCTTCAACGGCTATCACATGGGCCAGACCGCCGAGAACGTCGCCGAGAAATGGCAGATCAGCCGCGACATGCAGGACGAATTCGCCCTCGCGAGCCAGAACAAGGCCGAAGCGGCGCAGAAGGCCGGCAAGTTCGATGACGAGGTGATCCCCTTCACCGTCAAGACCCGCAAGGGCGACATCGTGGTGGACAAGGACGAATACATCCGCCACGGCGCGACAATCGAGAACATGCAGAAACTGCGCCCGGCCTTTGCCAAGGACGGCTCGGTCACCGCCGGCAACGCCAGCGGCATCAATGACGGCGCCGCCGCCACCCTGCTGATGAGCGCGGACGCCGCCGAGAAACGCGGGATCGAACCGCTGGCGCGGATCGTGTCCTATGCCACCGCCGGCCTGGACCCGTCGATCATGGGCGTGGGGCCGGTCAACGCCAGCCGCAAGGCGCTGGAAAAGGCGGGCTGGTCGGTCGATGACCTGGACCTTGTCGAGGCGAACGAGGCCTTTGCCGCGCAGGCCTGCGCCGTGAACAAGGACATGGGCTGGAACCCCGAGATCGTGAACGTGAACGGCGGCGCCATCGCCATCGGGCACCCGATCGGCGCCAGCGGCTGCCGGGTTCTGAACACCCTGCTGTTCGAGATGCAGCGCCGCGATGCCAAGAAAGGGCTCGCCACCTTGTGCATCGGCGGCGGCATGGGCGTCGCGATGTGCGTGGAGCGCGGCTGAGCCGGGCGGAGACCGGCACGAGGATCGAAACAGGACAAAGGGCGCCAGCGGCGCCCTTTTCCATATGCCGGCAGCGGACGCTGCGGCGCGGCACATTCAATGCGCAATAATGTTGCGCGACGCGAATTGAAATAGTAACAGAGTTACCGAAGCATTCAGCCAGATTGGAGGAAAACATGGCACGAACAGCTCTCGTCACCGGCGGCACCCGCGGGATCGGCGCCGCGATCTCGAAGGCGCTCAAGGCCGAAGGCCACAACGTGGCGGCCAGCTATGCCGGCAACGATGAAGCCGCCGCCAAGTTCACCGAGGAAACCGGGATCAAGACCTACAAGTGGAACGTCGGCAGCTACGAGGAGTCGAAGGCCGGGATCGCCAAGGTGGAGGAGGAGCTTGGCCCGATCGACATCGTCGTCGCCAATGCCGGCATCACCCGCGATGCGCCCTTCCACAAGATGACACCCGAACAATGGCAGGAGGTGATCGACACCAACCTCACCGGTGTCTTCAACACGGTGCACCCGGTCTGGCCCGGCATGCGCGAACGCGGCTTCGGCCGCATCGTCGTCATCAGCTCGATCAATGGTCAGAAGGGGCAGTTCGCGCAGGTGAATTACGCCGCCACCAAGGCCGGCGACCTGGGTATCGTGAAAAGCCTGGCGCAGGAAGGCGCGGCCAAGGGCATCACCGCCAACGCGGTCTGTCCCGGCTATATCGCCACGGAAATGGTGATGGCGGTCCCCGAGAAGGTCCGCGAGGCGATCATCGGCATGATCCCCACTGGCCGCCTGGGCGAACCCGAGGAAATCGCACGCTGCGTCACCTTCCTGGCCTCGGACGACTCCGGCTTCATCAACGGATCGACGATTTCGGCCAATGGCGGGCAGTTCTTCGTCTGATCCGGCCTGATCCCTACACATCAGAAGGGCCGGTCGCAGGACCGGCCCTTTCGCGTGACGCCGCGCACCGTTCCCGAGGCGCACGCGTCACCGCAAACGCATGATCTCCGTATCACGCGCTGATCGAAAGACGTTCGATTTCTTCCTTGATGCGGAGTTTCTGCTTCTTGAGATCCGCAACCTCAAGATCACTGATACCGGGGGCGCGCTGCGCCTCTTCTACGCGGTCCGAGAGGGCCTTGTGTTTCTTCTTCAGTTCCTCGACATGCGAACTCAAGCTCATGGGCAGTCTCCTCTCTGGTATGTGATGAACAGGGTAAGTGCAGCACACTTTCCCATACCTGTCACGCTGCGCCTGCAGCATAAGCTGAATTTTGCGGATAACTTTTAGTTCAATTCAGTCAGGAAACCGGAGGGGCCCCGCATCACGCAGGATGCAAGCCGTTGCCGGAGTATAGTTTTCGCGATCCGTGTCGTGCGCGTCGCCGGAATGCATCACCCATCCGTCATGCAGACGGAATGCCGCACGCCCGCCCTTGCGCCCGCGCACGAGGACCAGACGCGCGCGCCGCCCCTGCCGGGGAATCAGCGGCAAGACCTCGAGGCTGCCGAGCCTCTGGTCGAACGCCGCCAGCAAGTCGGGCAGCCGCTCGACGCGGTGAATGAAGGTCACCGTGCCCTTCGGCGCGGCGCGGCGCGCGGCCGCCTCGACCCAGGCGGTCAGCGGGGTTTCTTCACCAAGCGCGGCTTCGCGGCCGTGGTCCCGCGCCGCCGTGCTGGCCGCGCGGTCGAAATAGGGGGGGTTGGCGATCACATGGGTGAATTGCCGCTGACGCAGCGGGGCGGGCATGTCCGACAGGTCGCCGCGATGCACCTCCATGCCGATACCGTTGGCCTCTGCATTCCGGCGGGCCAGCGCCGCGTAGCCGGTCTGCCGTTCGAGCCCCGCAAGCGCCACGTCACCCACCCGCGCAGCCACGCAGAGGCCCGCCACCCCCGCGCCACAGCCCAGATCCAGAACGCTGTCGCCCGCCCGCGCCGGCACGCTGGCGGCCAGCAGAACCGGGTCCACCCCGGCCCGATAGCCGTCTTTCGGCTGAAGAACCCGCAACCGCCCGCCAAGAAAGGCATCGCTTGTCAGCCGATCCTCGGGCCAGCCGTCAGCCATCGGGGTCAATTCCATTGTCGCTCAGTGTCTTGCGCGCCCGGTCGTAATCGCCGTCCGCCACCATCAGACGCCGGGGAAAAATCCCGATCGAGCCTTCCAGGATGCTCATGTTTACGTCCAATTCAAAGCAGTCTATACCCTCGCCCTGAAGCAAGGCTTGGGCAAAGGCGATGGCTGTCGGGTCATTGGTGCTGAGCAGCTGTTTCATGGGGATGACTTAAGGACACCTTGGCCGGATTGTCGACAGGTGTGACGGGAGTGTGATGGGATTGGACCACGCCGCATCGAAGCCGCATGAGCGCCTTGCCCGGCATCTGGACACCCGGATGCAGGCCGTCAACACGCTGATCCGCGAGCGCATGGCCTCGCGCCACGCGCCGCGCATCCCCGAGGTGACCGCGCACCTGGTGGACGCCGGCGGCAAGCGCCTGCGCCCGATGCTGACGCTGGCCAGTGCCGATCTGTGCGGCTATGGCGGTGACTTCGACGTGCATCTGGCCGCCACGGTGGAGTTCATCCACACCGCCACGCTGCTGCATGACGACGTAGTGGACGAAAGCCAGCAGCGCCGGGGCCGGCCCACGGCGAACCTGTTGTGGGACAACAAATCAAGCGTTCTGGTGGGGGATTACCTGTTCGCCCGCGCGTTTCAGTTGATGGTCGAGCCGGGGAACCTGCGGGTTCTGGACATCCTGTCGAACGCCGCCGCCGTGATCGCGGAAGGCGAGGTTCTGCAACTCAGCGCCGCGCGGGATCTGGGTACGACCGAGGATGTTTACCTGCAGGTCGTGCGCGGCAAGACCGCCGCGCTGTTTTCCGCCGCGACCGAAGTGGGCGGCGTGATCGCCGACGCCCCGGAAGAGCAGGTGCGCGCGCTGTTCGACTACGGCGACGCGCTCGGGATCGCGTTCCAGATCGTCGATGACCTTCTGGATTACGAGGGCGACAGCACCGCCACCGGCAAGAACGTGGGCGACGATTTCCGCGAACGCAAGCTGACCCTGCCGGTCATCAAGGCGGTGGCCGCCGCCGACGAGGCCGAGCGCGCCTTCTGGGTGCGCACCATCCAGAAGGGCCAACAGAATGACGGTGACCTGGACCATGCGCTCGCCCTGCTGCACAAACACGCGGCGCTGGCTGCCACGCGCGCCGACGCGCAGGCCTGGATTGCCAAGGCCAAGGCCGCGATGGACACCCTGCCGGACCACCCCGTGCGCGGGATGCTGACCGACCTGGCCGATTACGTGGTGTCGCGGATCAACTGACAGCGTTGAGGCGGGTCGCCGCGACCCACCAGCCGGGGAATGCCTCGCGCAGGCGGCCCGCGGCGGAGGCGGCGGTTTCCGCATCGCTGTAAAGCCCGAAGCAAGTGGCGCCGGATCCGGTCATGCGGGCCAGCTGGCAGCCCGACGTGACATGCAGCGCCTCGAGCACCTGCGCGATGACGGGTTGCGCGGCGATCGCCGGCGCCTGAAGGTCATTGCGCATTCCGCGCAGCCAGGCGACGAACCCTCCGGCATGTGCCAGATGCGGCAGCGCGCGGGGCATCGGAGCGTTCGACATGCTGTCCAGCTGCGAAAAGACATCGCCCGTCGGCACCGCGACATTGGGATTGACGAGAACGGCGTGCAGCGGCGGAATATCCTGCAAAGTCTCGACCTGCTCGCCCACACCGCGCATCCGGGCCGCCCGTGATACAACACAGACCGGCACATCGGCGCCAAGCGCAAGCAGATTGCCCGGCAGGGCCCGCCCCGAGAGATCGGACAGCGCCCGCAACGCGGCGGCCGCATCGCTGGAGCCACCCCCCAGGCCGGCAGCATTGGGCAGGTATTTGTGCAGCTCGATCCGGGCGTTCACGCCGATCAGCGACATGGCGCGCATCACGATATTGCCGTCATCCTCCGGCACGCCCTTGGCCATCGGGCCGGTGACGTGCAAGGCCGGGTGCTCGGACAGGGTCACTTCCAGCCGGTCGCCTATCTCGGCGAATACGACCAACGAATCGAGCTCGTGATAGCCATCCGGCCGACGCCCGGTCACGTGCAGGGTCAGGTTGACCTTGGCGGGCGCGAAGACCTCAACCGCCGTCATCGGCAACCTCGAGGGGCGGCGCACCTTCTTCCTGCAGAACCTGGTCAAGACCGACCTCGAGCTTGCGGCGGATGCGGTCTGGGTCGATGTCGGGCGAGGGGTTGTCCTTGTCCACGAAAGACAGCGCGCGCTTCCATTGGAACCGCGCCTCGGTCTTGCGCCCCACAGCCCAGAGCACGTCGCCCAGATGGTCGTTCACCACCGGGTCGGCCGGCATCAGCTCGGCGGCGCGCTCCATGTGGCCGACGGCCTCGTCATAGCGGCCCAGGCGGTAGAGAACCCAGCCGAGGCTGTCCACGATGTAGCCGCTGTCGGGCTGTGCGGCGACGGCGCGTTCGATCATGTCCAGCGCCTCGTCCAGCTTCATCTGCTTTTCGACAAGCGAATAGCCAAGGTAGTTGAGCACTTGCGGCTGGTCGGGGTTCAACTCCAGCGCCTTGCGGAAATCGGCCTCGGCCTTGTCCCAGACGCCCATCCGTTCATAGCTGATCGCGCGGGCATAGTGGACGAACCACTGTTCGGCGTCCCGCGCGGCGTAAAGGTCGATCGCCCTGTCATAGGCCGCGACGGCCTGTTCGTAGTTTTCAAGCTGCCGGTGCAGATCCCCCGCCGAGACATGCACGGCCGGCAGGTCGCCGCGCGTTTCCGCCAGTTGTTCCAGAACCTCGACCGCGATGTCCATCTTGCCCGCGCGCCGCAGGCTTTCGGCGCGGCCAAGCTCGGCCGCATGGAAGGACGGGTGGTCGCGCGGCACCTTGCGATAGGCCTCGGTCGCCAGTTGATACCGCCCGAGGCTGTCCAGCAGCTCCGCGCCCATCAGGATCGCATCGACGTGGTCTGGTTTCAGATGTTCGGCGATGCGGGAATAGAGCAGCGCGTATTCCTCGCCCGCGTCCTGCACGAGCGCGCGGCCAAGCGAATAGAAAACCTCGGACACCCCGTCCAACGGCGTTTCGATCAGCGAGAAGGGCACCTGTTCGCCCGCCGCGAGGCGATCGCGCATCTGCTCCAGTTCGGGGTCGAGATCCGAGCCGAAAACCTCTTCGATCAGTTCAAGGGCCTCGTCGTTGCGTTCGAGTTGGCTCAACACCATCGCCCAAGCCTGCGTGCCGCGGCGGGTGCGCTGCATCGGGCCGTCGGCCTCGCCGGACAGGATGTCGTTCGCGCTTTCGAAATCCCCGACCGAGGCCACCGCCAGCGCCTTGTGATACAAGCCGAAACTGCGCAGGCCGCGCTGTTCGGCGACCTCGTCGAACCGGGTCAGGGCGGCGCGCATGTCGCCCTTGCCGACAAGGGCCCACGCCGCGATCAGCCCGTCCCCCAATGGACCGATGCCGCGCTCGTCCTCGATCCGGGACAGAAGGGTGTCGTAGTCCTCGTTGGCGGCCTCGGCCGCGATCAGCGCCATGTGCGCGATCTGGCTTTTCAGCCCGTCGGCTTCCATCTTGCGGGCGATGGCGACCGCGCCATCGACATTGCCGACGGCCAGCTGCGCGAACACGGCGTTTTCAAGGATGGTCGGGTTGCTCGGGTCCTCGGCGACGGCCTTGGAGTAATACTCGGCGGCGGCCACGAAATCGTTGGAATACCGCGCCTGGCGCGCCGCGAGGTAGGAGCCGATTGCCTCATCGGCGACCACCGGCGGCGCGGTCAGCGGCAAAAGGGCTGCGATGATGAGGGATGTAAGGGTTTTCGATGTCACGGCCGCCTGCCCCGGTTTCTTATGATACCCGCCGAACGTAGTATGGCCGCCGGACCAAAGCAATGCGGGGCGGCCTTTTGACCGCCCCGTTCGCGGGAATCCGTGCACGGCTTACATGTTGGGATAGTTCGGCCCATCCCCGCCCTGCGGCGTGACCCAGTGGATGTTCTGGCTGGGATCCTTGATGTCGCAGGTCTTGCAGTGCACGCAGTTCTGGAAGTTGATGACGAAGCGCGGCTCCTGCCCCTCTTCGCGGACCACCTCGTAAACGCCCGCGGGGCAATAGCGTTGCGCCGGCTCATCATATTTCGGCAGGTTCACCTTGATTGGCACCGAGGGGTCTTTCAACGTCAGGTGCGCGGGCTGGCTTTCCTCGTGGTTTGTCATCGAGAAGCTGACATTGGTCAGCCGGTCGAAGCTCAGCTTGCCATCGGGCTTGGGATAGTCGATTTCCCTGTGCTGGCTGGCCGGTTCGGTGGCCTCGGCGTCACTCTTGCCGTGTCCGACGGTGCCGAACAGCGAAAAGCCAAGCGTGTTGGTCCACATGTCCAGCCCGCCAAGCGCGAGCGAGGCCCCCAGCCCGTATTTCGACCACAGGGGTTTGACGTTGCGCACCTTCTTGAGGTCGCGGCCGATGGCGCCCTCGCGCACCTCGGATTCGTACTCCGACAGTTCGTCGCTGGCGCGACCCGCCTCGATCGCGGCATGGGCGGCCTCGGCCGCGGCCTTGCCCGATAGCATCGCGTTGTGATTGCCCTTGATGCGGGGCACGTTGACCATGCCGACCGAACAGCCCAGAAGCGCCACGCCCGGCGCAACCATCTTGGGCATCGACTGGTACCCGCCTTCCGAGATCGCCCGCGCGCCATAGGCCACGCGCTTGCCGCCTTTCAGCAGCTCGGCGACCATCGGGTGATGCTTGAACCGCTGGAATTCCATGTAGGGGTAGAGATGCGGGTTCTTGTAGTTCAGGTGAACGACGAAGCCCACGTAAACCTGATTGTTTTCAAGGTGATAGATGAACGACCCGCCCCCGGCATTCTTGCCGAGCGGCCAACCCATCGTATGCGTGACCTCGCCTTCGTTGTGCTTGTCCGGGTCGATCTCCCAGATTTCCTTCATGCCGAGTCCGAATTTCTGCGGCTCTTTCCCGGCGCTCAGGTCGTATTTCGCTATCACTTCTTTCGACAGGCTGCCGCGCACGCCTTCGGACAGGAAGACATATTTGCCGAGCAGCTCCATCCCGGGTTCATAGGCCGGGCCGGGCGTGCCGTCGGGGTTTTTGCCGAATTCGCCGGCCACCACGCCCCTGACCTCGCCATTGTCGCCATAGACGATCTCGGAACAGGCCATGCCAGGGAAAATCTCGACCCCCAGTGCCTCGGCCTGTTCGGCCATCCAGCGGCAGACATTGCCCATCGACACGATGTAATTGCCGTGGTTGTTCATCAGCGGCGGCATTGGCCAGTTGGGCAGGCGCAGCTGGCCGCCCTCGCCCAGAAGGTAGAAATTGTCCTGCCTGACCGGCGTGTTGAGCGGCGCGCCCTTGTCCTTCCAATCCGGGATCAGCGCGTCCAGGCCGCAGGGATCGAGCACCGCGCCCGACAGGATATGCGCGCCGACCTCGCTGCCCTTTTCCAGAACGACCACCTCGCGCGAAGGGTCCAGTTGCTTGAGCCGGATCGCCGCCGACAGGCCGGCCGGCCCCGCCCCGACGATCACAACATCGTATTCCATCGCTTCGCGCGTCGCGTCAGACATCTGGTCTTTCCTTTCCCAAGGCGGATCGGTCCCGAAACAAAGTTGCGCACGTGGTTAGCGTGTCGTCGCTCGGGGCGTCAATTGAAACACGACGTAATACGGGGATGAAACCGGCAAAATTCCACTTTGCCGCACCCGAATACGCGGCAGCGCGGCATCGCCTATTGCAAAGCCCCGTCAGGTCGGGGCAATCTGCCGCGAACTCTTGGTATTCAGTCGGGGCAGATGGATCGCCCCGCAAAGACAGTGGACAGTTGCGATGGACAAGATTCCCATGACCCGCAAGGGCCATGCCGCCCTTGAGGCCGAACTCAAGCATCTCAAGTCGGAAGAGCGTCCGGCGATCATCCGCGCGATCTCGGAGGCGCGGGAGCATGGCGATCTGTCGGAAAACGCCGAATACCATTCGGCCAAGGAAAAACAGTCGTTCATCGAGGGCCGCATCAAGGAACTGGAGAGCGTCATCAGCCGCGCCGACGTGATCGACCCCGCCAAGCTGAGCGGCCCGATCAAGTTCGGCGCCACCGTGACGCTGGTGGACGAGGACACCGACGAGGAAAAGACGTGGCAGATCGTCGGCGAATACGAAGCCGACATCGAAAACGGCCTTCTGAACATGAAATCGCCGATCGCCCGCGCCCTGATCGGCAAGGAAGAGGGCGACAGCGTCGAGGTCCGCACGCCCGGTGGCGAGAAATCCTACGAAGTGCTAAACGTCGAATACATCTGACAGGCACGTTGCATCATGCCCGAGCGCAAGGATTCGCCCACGACACCGTTGGGCATCTATGACAAGACCGTGAGGGACCGGATCACGGGAATCGAGGTCATCGCGCTTGCCCTCTCCGGCGTCTGGCTGTTGGGCGCCGTGGTGTTCTTCATGGTCGTGGACAGCGACAGCGGCGCGCCCGAGGCCGGGGGTGTGCTGCGCTTCATCATGATGATGCTGGCGATCTTCATGCCGGTGGCGATGATCTGGGTCGCGGCGATGGCGGCGCGGTCGTCACGCATCATGCGCGAGGAAAGCCAGCGCCTGCAGGCCGCGATCGACGCGATGCGCCAGACCTATGTCGCGCAGACGCAGGCGCAGCACACGGTCAGCGAACCATCTGTCGCCCGCAAGCTCGAAGAGATCGCGGCCGCGCAGCGCAAGGCGGAGACCGCGCTGGCGATGTTCACCTCGACCCGGCAGGCCGAGCTGGCGCAGGCCGCGCAGCCCGCGGCCGAGCCCGCACCGGCGCAGGCCGATGATCAGGTTGCCCTGCCGCTGGGCACGCCGGCCGAAGACCTGCAGCCGCCGCTGGGGCGGGCCGATTTCATACGGGCGCTGAACTTTCCCGAAACCACCGACGACCGCGAGGGGTTCGCCGCCCTGCGCAAGGCGCTGAAGGACCGGCAGACCGCGCAGTTGATCCGGGCGGCGCAGGACGTTCTGACGCTGATGTCGCATGACGGGATCTACATGGACGACCTCAGCCCCGACATGGCCCGCCCCGAACTGTGGCGGCGCTTTGCCGGGGGAGAGCGGGGGCGCGCGGTGGCCGCGCTTGGCGGGGTCAGGGACCGGTCGTCGCTGGCGCTGGCGGCGGCGCGGATGAAGCAGGACGCGATCTTCCGGGATGCGGCCCATCACTTCCTGCGGCTCTATGACCGGATGTTCTCGCAGTTTGCGGAGAGCGCGACGGATGCCGAGATCTCCGAGCTGTCCGACACCAGAACGGCCCGCGCCTTCATGCTTCTGGGCCGGGTCGCGGGCACGTTCGATTGAAAAAACCGAAGCAAAACCAATAGCTTGAACACAGTCTATTGCCCCGCGCCCGAATCGCGACCATGATGCCGCCCGAGGAGAAGACACATGCGCAAGTTTCTTGTGGTTCTGGATGACAGCCGCGAATGCCTGAACGCGATGCGCTTCGCGGCGATGCGGGCGGCGCATACCAATGCGGGGGTGGAAATCCTGGCGGTGATTCCGCCCGAGGAGTTCAACCACTGGATCGGCGTCGGCGACATCATGCGCGAGGAGGCGCGGGAGCGGATCGAGGCGCATTTCGAGGTCTTCGCCAAGTGGATGCGCGACAAGCAAGGTGTTGATCCTGAACTGGTAATTCGCGAGGGCGAGCCCGCGACCGAGATCATCGAACAGGTCAAGGACGACCCCGAGATCGGGGTGCTGGTTCTGGGCGCGGGCACCGGCAAGAAGGGCCCCGGCCCGCTGGTCACGCAGCTTTCGAAGACCTCGGGCACCCTGCCGATCCCGATCACGATCGTGCCCGGCGACCTGAGCAAGGAGCGGCTGGAGTCGATCACCTGAGCCGCGCCTCGGCATTTCGTACGAATTGACAGATTTCACCCCCGATTTCGTACCAAATCCGGCCGGGCCGCGCCGCGTTTCGTACGAAACCCGGTTTCTTGGTACAAACCGCGCGGCGCTAACGCGGTCTTAACACCTTTCCTGCAGGATGGACGCAGATCACGCGACACCCGCGCCCGAATCGCACCGCATGGGGCAGCGTCGGGCCGGGAACAGACCGCGCTTGACTTGGACACCGGAACGGAAAGGATTGGAGGATGACAGATCAGACGAAAGCTTGAGACATGATCCGCCAATTCGATTCGAATACCGCTTTGCTGCTGATCGACGTGCAGAAAGGCGTGCATGTCTTCGACCATTGGGGCGGGTCCACGGGGCGCATGAACAACCCCGGTGCCCAGTCACGCCTGACCGCGCTGCTGGAGGCGTTTCGGGGCGCGGGCCGGCAGGTGGCCTTTACCCGCCATGACAGCATCGAGCCGGACAGCCCGCTGAAACTGTCGCTGGACACCGGCGCGCAACTGCCGGGGCTGGAGATCCGCGACGGTGACATCACGGTGGTCAAGAGCGTGAATTCGGCCTTCATCGGGACGCCGATGGAAATCGAGCTGCGCCGCGCCGGGATCAGCCGCCTTGTGATCGCGGGCTATTTCACGAATTTCTGCGTCGAAACCTCGGTGCGGATGGCGGGCAACATGGGGTTCGATGTCTACCTGGCGCATGACGCCTGCGCGACCTGCAACCGCATGGACCTGAACGGCGTGGACCACGACCCGGAACTGCTGCACGACCTGTCGGTCGCGGCCATGCACGGGGAGTTCTGCACGGCGCTGGACACCGACACGCTGATCGGGCTTCTGTCGGGACCGGCAGCCCACCTGAACCGCGCGCAGGGCAACGAAAGCACGAGCCTCCGGCCGGAATTGCGGCTGGCCTGACGGACGGACGGAGCCGGGCAGCGGCCAGCGTGAACGGCGGGCGGAGGCGGGCGTGAGCAGCGGACGAAGCCTGGTGGCACGCGGGCTGGGCTTAACTGGCCTAGTCAGCGCACTGAGCGGCAATCGGCTTGGGCGGCGCACAGAGCCAGGCAGGAGATGGGCCGAATGGCGGACGGGGCCGGACCTCGATCAAGTCGGACGCCAGTTGAGCCGCATGGTGGACGGGGCCGGATGGTCGTTGACAGGGGCAGCGGACGGAGCGCGTCGGCGGCGGGGCCGAGCCACCGACGGGACCGGGTGACAACCGGCCAGACCGGCAGACGCGGCCGGGCGGCACTTGGCCAGAGCGACGGAAGGCGCTGCGCGGCGGCGGGGCTGAGCGGCGCCGGGACCGAACTGGCGGTAAAGTTTAGAATCGTTCCAAACCTTGACAGGCGCGGCGGCGGCGCGCATATCAAAGGGCAAGCAACGCAAGGGCGCGAACCATGTTCATCCAGACCGAATCCACGCCGAACCCGGCCACCCTGAAATTCCTGCCCGGCCAGACCGTGCTGGAAGCCGGCACAGCCGATTTCCCCAGCGCCGAGGCCGCCGAGAAATCGCCGCTCGCCCAGCGCATCTTTGGCGTTGACGGCGTGACCGGCGTGTTCTTCGGCAATGACTTCGTGACCGTCACCAAATCCGAGGCGGCGGAGTGGGACCACATGAAACCCGCCATCCTCGGCGCGATCATGGAGCATTACCAGTCCGGCCAGCCGATCATGACGGGCGAAGCGGAGGCGTCGTCGGGTCATGCCGATCACGAGGGCGAGGATTCCGAGATCGTGGGCCAGATCAAGGAGCTCCTGGACACCCGCGTGCGCCCCGCCGTGGCGCAGGACGGGGGCGACATCACCTTCCACGGGTTCGAGCGCGGCGTCGTCTACCTGCACATGCAGGGGGCCTGTGCGGGATGCCCCTCTTCGACCATCACGCTGAAGATGGGCATTGAGAACCTGCTGCGCCACTACATCCCCGAAGTGACCGAGGTGCGCCCGGTTGGTGTCTGACGGTCTGCTGACACTCGGCTTCGACACATCGGCCGCGCATTGCGCGGCCGCTTTGCTGTCGGGCGACCGGGTGATCGAGGCCCATGCCGAGGAGATGGGGCGCGGGCAGGCCGAACGGCTGATGCCAATGCTGGAAGAGATGCTGGCGCGCGCCGGTCTCGGCTGGCGCGACCTGGACCGGATCGGCGTGGGCATCGGCCCCGGTAATTTCACCGGCATCCGCATCGCGGTGTCGGCGGCGCGGGGGCTGGCCCTGCCGCTCAAGGCGCGCGCTGTGGGCGTGTCGGGCTTCGAGGCGATCGCGCTGGACCATCCCAGCCCGCATCTGCCCGCGATCCCCGGTCCGCGGGGCCTGTTTTACGTGTGGCCGCCCGGCGCCGCCCCGAGGCTGGCCGACGACGACGAGATCGCGGCCTACGGCCTGGAGGTGGCGGGGCCGCCCGCCCCGGCCCGACTGGCCGGGAATATCGCGCGGATCGCCGCCCGGTCGGACAGCCTCGCGCCGCCCGCGCCACTTTACGTGAAGCCCGCCGACGCGGCCCCGCCGCGCGAGGCGCCGCCGGTGATGCTGGATTGAGGCGGCGGGGGTGTTGCCCCGCCGGATCGCCTGCGATCCGGCATGCGCCCGCCCGCCCCCAAGGCGGGCGCATTCGCGCCCACCACGGGCGGCCGCATGCCGCACCTTCCGATCTGCGCGCGGCATGACCCCCGACGCCTTGGCTTATCTGCACGCGCGCGCGTTCGGCGGCGTCTCGCGCGGCTGGGACGCGGCGGAATTCGCCGCCCTTCTGGACAGCCCGCATGTCTTTGCCGTGGGCGGTTCGCGCGGTTTTGCCTTGGGGCGGGCGATCGCGGGCGAGGCCGAGTTGCTGACCATCGCCACCGACCCAGACGCGCGGCGGCAGGGGATCGGCCGCGCCTGCCTGGACGCCTACGAGGCCGAGGCGCTGGCGCGCGGCGCGGCCCTGTCGTTTCTCGAAGTGGCCGAGGATAATGCCGCCGCCCGCGCGCTTTACATGGCGGCAGGCTATGCCGAGGCGGCCCGGCGGCGGGGCTATTACGCGCGCCCCGGTGCGGCCCGTTGCGACGCGCTGATCCTGCGCAAGGACTTGCGCGACCCTTCCAGATTATCCGAAAGATAAGTCCAGTTTCCAAAAATTGATCGGGCCTGCGGGGTCCGAGGCGCGCTGCATCCTTGCAAAACGCGCGGATCTGCGTCTAGGAACAGCCATGCAAATTTACCTGCCCATAGCCGAGGTCTCGGTCAACGCCTTCCTGCTTCTGGGGTTGGGCGGCATGGTGGGCGTGTTGTCGGGCATGTTCGGCGTGGGCGGCGGGTTCCTGATGACGCCGCTGCTGTTCTTCATCGGCATCCCCCCGGCCGTGGCCGTGGCGACCGAGGCCAACCAGATCGTCGCCTCGTCCTTTTCCGGCGTGCTGGCGCATCTGCGGCGCAAGACCGTCGATCTGAGGATGGGCACCGTGCTGCTGGTGGGCGGCCTGATCGGCGCCGGGCTGGGCGTGATTCTGTTCAACTATCTCAAGTCGCTGGGGCAGGTCGATCTGCTGGTGCGGCTGTGCTATGTCGTCTTCCTCGGCGTCATCGGCGGGATGATGTTCTTCGAAAGCCTGCGCGCGATCCGGCAGACGCGCGGCGGCAAGACCGCGCCGCGCCGCAAGAAACACAACTGGATCCACGGGCTGCCCTTCAAGATGCGCTTCCGCACCTCGGGGCTTTATATCAGCGTGATTCCCCCGGTTCTGGTCGGGGTCGCGGTGGGCGTGCTGGCCGCGATCATGGGGGTCGGCGGCGGCTTCATCATGGTCCCGGCGATGATCTACCTGCTGGGGATGCCCACCAAGGTGGTGGTCGGCACCTCGCTGTTCCAGATCATTTTCGTCACCGCCTTCACCACCATGCTGCACGCGACCACCAACTTCACCGTGGACGTGGCGCTGGCGGTGCTGCTTTTGGTGGGCGGCGTGATCGGCGCGCAGGTGGGCACGCAGATCGGCACCAGGATGAAGGCCGAGCAATTGCGCATCCTGCTGGCGCTGATGGTGCTGGCGGTGTGTTTCAAGCTGGCGCTGGACCTGCTGATCCAGCCGTCGGAGCTTTATTCCATCGGCGCGGCCCGGGGGCATTGAGATGCTGCTGCGGCTCGCCCTTCTGCTGATCTGCCTGGCGGCGCTGCCGCTGCGCGCCGAGGAGGTGGTGCTGGGCCTGTCGAGCGACAAGGTGCGGATCACGGCGACCTTCGAGGGCTCGGAGATCCTGGTCTTCGGCGCGGTCAAGCGCGAGGCGCCGATCCCCGAAGAGCCTCTGGACGTGATCGTGGCCATTGCCGGGCCGTCGAAGCCGCTGACGGTGCGGCGCAAGGAACGGGTGCTGGGCATCTGGGCCAATACCGACGCGGTCGAGATCGATTCGGCCCCCAGTTTCTATGCGGTGGCCACGACCGGGCCGCTGGACGAGGTGCTGTCGCGGGTCGAGGATTTGCGCCACAAGGTGTCGATCACCCGCGCGATCCGCTCGGTCGGCGCGCCGGCCGGGATCGAGGACGCGCAGGCCTTTACCGACGCGCTGATCCGCATCCGCGAGGACGCGGGCGCCTACCAGTTGCTGGAAGGCGACGTGGTGCTGGACGAGCAGACGCTGTTCCGCACGGCGATCGAGCTGCCGGCGAACCTGACCGAGGGAGATTACCAGACCCGCATCTTCCTGACGCGGAACGGCGAGGTGATTTCGCAGTTCGAGACCTCGATCGACGTGCGCAAGGTGGGGCTGGAACGCTGGCTCTATACCCTGTCGCGCCAGCAGCCGATGCTTTACGGGCTGATGTCGCTGGCCATCGCCATCGCGGCGGGCTGGGGCGCGTCGGCGGCGTTCCGCATCATGCGGCAGGGCGGCTGAGCCGGGCGAAATTGCCCCGCCGGCGGGTATTCCCCTTGCCCTGAGCCCCGGACCGGGGCATCCCTGACCCTGACATGGATCTTGGACC
>JAASSQ010000159.1 GCA_021767845.1 Roseovarius sp.
AATCCGACAACCTGTTCACCGACCTTCAGGATTGATCGCGCACGAACGAACAAGGACAAGGGCACGGGCATGAGCGAATTCGACTACGACCTTTTCGTGATCGGCGGCGGCTCGGGCGGGGTGCGCGCGGCGCGCGTCGCCGCGCAGGGCGGCGCCCGCGTGGCACTGGCCGAGGAAGACCGGTACGGCGGCACCTGCGTGCAGCGCGGCTGCGTGCCCAAGAAGCTGATGGTCTTCGCCAGTGAATATCCCGGATATATCGAGGACGCCCGCGCCTATGGCTGGACGGTCAATGCCGGCGGGTTCGACTGGCCCAGCTTCCGCACCAAGCTGCATGCCGAGCTTGACCGGCTGGAAGGCGTCTATCGGCGGCTTCTGTCCAACAGCGGCGTGGAGACCTTCGACACCCGCGCCACGGTGGCCGACGCGCATACGGTCGAGCTGGCCTCGGGCGGCACGAAAACGGCCAAGCACATCCTTGTCGCCACCGGCGGCTGGCCGGTGAAGCCCGACCTGCCCGGCGCCGAACACGCCCTGACCAGCAACGAGATCTTTCACCTCGAAGAGCTGCCCAAGTCGATCCTGATCGTCGGCGGAGGCTATATCGCCTGCGAATTTGCCTGCATCCTCAACGGGCTGGGCGTTCAGGTGACGCAGTATTACCGCGGCGCGCAGATCCTGCGCGGCTTCGACGCAGAGGCCCGCGGCCTGATTTCCGAAGAGATGATGCGCAATGGCGTGGACCTGCACCTTGGCACCAACATCATCGAGATGGAAAAGCTGGACCATGGCTTCCGCGTGAAATCCACCAATGGCGACGAACGGACCTTCGACCAGGTGATGTTCGCCACCGGCCGCGTGCCCAACACCCCGGAACTGGGGCTGGAGCGCGCGGGCGTGAAGCTGGGCGCGAATGGCGCGGTGGAAGTGGACGAGTACAGCCAGACGGCGGTGCCGTCGATCTATGCCATCGGCGACGTGACCGATCGGGTGAACCTGACCCCCGTGGCGATCCGTGAGGGCATGGCCTTTGTCGAAACGGTGTTCAACGGCAACCCGACGCCCGTGGATCACGCGCTGATTCCCACGGCGATCTTCACCCAGCCCGAGTTCGGCACCATCGGCCTGAGCGAGGAAGAGGCGCGCGACCGCGAAGAGGTCGAGGTCTATTGCACGTCGTTCAAACCGATGCAGGAGGCGTTCGCCGGCCGCGAGGATCGCGTCTTGATGAAATTGATCGTCAGCTGCGAGACCCGCAAGGTTCTGGGCTGTCATATCGTCGCGCCGGGGGCGGGCGAAATGATCCAACTGGCCGGGATCGCCGTGAAAATGGGCGCCACCAAAGAGGATTTCGACCGCACGGTGGCCGTTCACCCGACGATGGCCGAGGAAATCGTCACCATGCGGGAACCGGTCCGTAGCGCTTGATTTTTCGCCGGCGCTGCACAGGTTAAGGCAAACGTCTCTTTCGGGACGCAGGTAAAGGGAAGGTAGTACATGGCTGGACATTCTGGCGGCCCCTGGGGCGGCGGCGGAAATTCAGGCGGCGGCGGTGACGACCGCGGCAACCGTGGCGGGCGCAGGCCCCCCGAGGGCGGCGGCTCTCAAATCCCCGAAATCGACGAGCTGGTGAAAAAGGGCCAGGACCAGCTGCGCGTGCTCATGGGCGGGCGCGGCGGCGGTGGCGGCTCTGGCGGCGATGGCGGCGGCGGCCCGGCCTTCGGGCGCGGCACGATCGTGCTGGGCGCGGTGATCGCCGTGGTCCTGTGGGGCGCGGCCAGCTTCTATACCGTCAAGCCCGAGGAACAGTCGGTGGAATTGTTCCTCGGTGAATATTCCTCGATCGGCAATCCGGGCCTGAACTTCGCGCCGTGGCCGCTGGTGACTTACGAAGTGGTCAACGTCACGTCGGAACGCACCGAGGATATCGGCACCGGCCAAAGCAACAATGACGGGCTGATGCTGACCACGGATGCCAATATCGTGGACATCGACTTCCAGGTGGTCTGGAATATCAGCGATCCCGCGAAACTGCTGTTCAACATCCGCGATCCGCAACTGACCGTTCAGGCTGTGTCCGAATCCGCCATGCGCGAGATCATCGCGGCGTCGAACCTGGCGCCGATCCTCAACCGCGACCGGGGCCTGATCGCCGACACCGCGCGCGAGAACATCCAGGAGACGCTGAACGACTATGACAGCGGCATCAACATCGTCCGTGTGAACCTCGACACGGCCGACCCGCCGCGCGAGGTGATCGACGCCTTCCGCGAGGTGCAGGCCGCCGAACAGGAGCGTGACAGGCTGCAACGCCAGGCCGACGCCTATGCCAACCGTGTGCTCGCCGAGGCCCGGGGCGAGGCCGCCGCGACCGTGGAACAGGCCGAGGGCTACCGCGCCCGTGTCGTCAACGAGGCGATCGGTGAGGCCAGCCGCTTCATCGCGGTGGCCCGGGAATTCAACCGAGCCCCCGAGGTCACACAGCGCCGCCTTTACCTCGAGACGATCGAACGCACGTTGGGTCAGCTCGACAAGGTGCTGATCGACGAAACGGCCGGCGCCGGCAGCGCGAACGGTCAGGGCGTCGTGCCCTACCTACCGCTCAATGAACTGCGCCGCGGCGGGGGCGGGTCGTCCTCCAACTCGTCATCCTCGTCTTCGTCCTCTTCGACGTCGTCCTTTTCGAACACCAATTCCGGGGGGTCGAACTGATGCGCAAATCCGCATTTCTTCTGCCGGTCATCGCCGTCGCCGTGATCGGCTTCCTGTCGGCGCTCTTCATCGTGGACGAACGCGAAAAGGCGCTGGTGCTGCAATTCGGCCAGATCAAGCAGGTGGTCGAGGAACCGGGGCTGGGCTTCAAGCTGCCGATCATCCAGGAAGTCGTGAAATACGATGACCGGATCCTGTCGCTTGATACCGACACGATCGAGGTGACGCCCTCGGACGACCGCCGCCTGGTTGTGGACGCCTTCGCGCGCTACCGGATCTCGGACGTGGTGCAATTCCGGCAGGCCGTGGGCGTCGGCGGCATCCGCGCCGCCGAGGATCGGCTGTCCTCGATCCTCAACGCCCAGATCCGCGAGGTCTTGGGCGCTGATCAGGTCACGTCCGATTCGATCCTGTCGCCGCAGCGCGGGGACCTGGCCCGCCGCATCCGCGCCAATGCGCGCGCCAGCGCCGAAAGCCTCGGGCTGGAAATCGTTGACGTGCGGCTGAAGCAGACCAACCTGCCCCAGCAGAACCTCGACGCGACCTTCGCCCGGATGCGTGCCGAGCGCGAACGCGAGGCCGCCGACGAGATCGCCCGCGGTAACGAGGCCGCGCAGCGCGTGCGCGCCGCCGCCGACCGGACCGTGGTGGAAACCGTCTCGAACGCCCAGCGCGAGGCCGAGATCACCCGAGGCGAGGCCGACGCCGAACGCAACCGGATCTATGCCGAGGCCTTCGGGAACAACCCCGAGTTCTTTGCCTTCTACAGGTCGCTCTCGGCGCTGGAACGCTCGCTTCAGGGGGAAAACTCCACGCTGGTCTTCTCGCCCGAAAGCGAATTCCTGGCCGAGCTGTTCAACGCGGTGCGCGCCGACGGCCTGACGGAAGTGGCCATCGACGACATCGACATCGACCGGCTGCGCGAGATGGCCCCCGAGATGGAAATCTCGCCCGACCTGCCCGAATCCGAACGCCAGCGGCTTGAAGAAGAGGGTGGCCAGGGCGGCGAAAGCGGCGATCCCGAGGTCTCGAATTGATCGAAACGCTGCTTCTGGCCCTCGGGCTGGTGCTGATCGTGGAGGGGCTGGTCTATGCGCTGGCCCCTTCGCTTTTGGAGCAGATGCTGGCCGCGCTGGCCACCCTGAGCGAAGACCAGCGCCGCCTGCTCGGGCTGCTGGCGCTGGCTCTCGGCCTGGCGTTCGTCTGGGCCGCGAAAAGCCTCGGGGCCTGAATTCAGGCTCACTTGCGCATCACATGGGCGTGACAGGCTGTTGCGTTCTTTGCGTTCCGGCGGCCAATGCCTAAATGTCAGTGTCAGGAAGGCATGGCGCGGCATCCGGCCGGCGCCATTCGGACCAAGGCAAGGAGGCCCTGTTGTGACAGCCCAATCCGTATCCATCCCCAAGTACCACCTGGCCGCCCTGCGCACGGTCTGGCTGGCGGCGCTCACCATGGCGCTGCTCATCGCCCAGACCCTTGTTGCCCAGGCGCGGCCCGAAAGCTTTGCCGATCTTGCCGACCGGGTCAGCCCGGCGGTCGTGAACATCACCACCTCGACCGTGGTGGCCCAAGGCACCGGCCCGTCGCCCATCGTGCCCGAAGGCTCCCCGTTCGAGGATTTCTTCCGCGAATTCCGTGACCGCGGCGGCGATGGCGACCGTCCGCGCCGCACCTCGGCGCTGGGGTCCGGTTTCGTGATTTCCGAGGACGGCTTCGTGGTGACCAACAACCACGTGATCGAATCCGCCGACGAGATCATCGTCGAATTCTTCTCCGGCAAGGAGTTGGTGGCCGAGGTGATCGGCACCGACCCCAAGACCGACATCGCGCTGCTCAAGGTCGAGGCCGACGAGCCGCTGCCCTTCGTCAGCTTCGGCGACAGCGACACCGCCCGCGTGGGCGATTGGGTCATGGCGATGGGCAACCCGCTGGGCCAGGAGTTCTCGGCCTCGGCCGGGATCGTGTCGGCCCGCAACCGAGCCCTCAGCGGCACGTATGACGACTACATCCAAACCGACGCGGCCATCAACCGCGGCAACTCGGGCGGGCCGCTGTTCAACATGGATGCCGAGGTGATCGGCGTGAACACCGCGATCCTGTCGCCCACCGGCGGGTCGATCGGCATCGGCTTCTCGATGGCCTCGAACGTGGTTACCCGGGTGATCGACCAGCTCAAGGAATATGGCGAAACGCGCCGCGGCTGGCTGGGCGTGCGCATCCAGGACGTGACCGAGGACGTAGCCGAAGCGATGGGCCTCGACGAGGTGCGCGGCGCGCTGGTGACCGACGTGCCCGAAGGCCCCGCCGCCGAGGCCGGCATGGAATCGGGCGACGTGATCCTGAATTTCGACGGCAAGCCCGTCGAGGACACCCGCGGCCTGGTCCGCCAGGTCGGCAACACCGATGTTGGCAAGACGGTGCGCGTGGTCGTGTTCCGCGACGGCCAGACCCAGACGCTCAAGGTGACGCTGGGCCGCCGTGAAGTGGCCGAAGGCGCGGTGCCCGCCGCCCAGCCCGGCGGTGACGAAGATGCCGGCCCCGCCAGCGCCGAGATGCTGGGCCTGACGCTGGAGCCGCTCAATGACGAGCTGCGCGCGCAGCTGGAACTTGACGGCGATGCGCAAGGCCTGGTGGTGACCGACGTGGACAACCTTTCGGAAGCCTACGAGAAAGGCATGCGAGCCGGCGACCTGATCGCCGAGGCAGGCCAGGAACAGGTGACCAGCATCACCGACCTGCAGGATCGCGTTGCCGCCGCGAAAGAGGCCGGGCGCAAGTCGATCCTGCTACTGATCCGCCGTGGCGGCGATCCGCGCTTCGTCGCTCTGCCCATCGACAGCGACGAGTAACGCCACGGGCATTCGATCGGAAAAGGGCGCCTTCCGGGGCGCCCTTTTTTGATTGTCGCGCAACCTTGGGGGCTCTGCCCCCGCCGCGGCCAGGGCCGCGACTCCCCCGGAGTATTTGGTGAACGATGAAGGCGGAAGCGCAGGTGAGCCTGTCGACCCCACGGCACGCCCATGCGCAAGAGAGACAATGGCGAGGTGAAGCGATACCCACCCGTGCCTGCGCCGGTGGCGGGCAAAGCTTTGCGGCGCCTTGTTTCAGTGTTGCAAGCCCACCCGGTGAAAATCGCATGGGCGTGCTTCATGTTCACGCCCCGGGCTTGACGGCACAGGCCAGCATGCACCCGGAGACAGCCACGGCGCACACGTGTTTCCCGGGATTCCCTGAGCCGCGGTTTCCCTGCTTCACTGGATGACCGGGAAATAATCGGCGGGGGACAATTCGACGGTGCCGATGCGGCCCCTGCTGCCGTCGATCAGCAGAACCCCCGGCCCTTCCCTTCCAGCGGGCCGGCCCCGGTCGAGAACCTTCAGAACCTGGCGGATCGCAAGAGCGCCCTGCTGACGGGGATCGTCGAACGGGACAGCCAGAACACGGCCGTTCATCACGCTGCGCTTGATCGTGTGGCTGATATAGGTCGAGGCGAGCGCGACATCGCTTTGCCGGTCGGTGGCCGTGACAAGGCCGATCGCGGCCTCGACGGCCGGTGCCGTGCCGATCAGCAGGTCGAGGTCGGGGAAGGTGGCAAAGGCGTCTTCGACGGCGGCCAGTTGCTGGCGCAGCCCGGTATCGGTGCGAAACACCGCCGCGATGTCGATGCTGCTTTGGGCCAGCCCGTCGCGCAGCCCCTGTTCCAGCGGTCCTGTCCAGCCCGCCTCGGACGGGCCGGAGATCAACACCGCGCGCCGGACCGGCGACCCAGCCGGGTGACGAATGGCCAGATACGTGCCCAGCACCTGCCCCATCTGCGCCCAATCGACCCCGATACGCCCCGACAGGTTCTTGCTGTTCAGTTCGTTCACCAGGCCGAACACCGGCACCTTTCGCGACACGTCCGCGATGGCCGACAGCAGCTCGGGATGATCCGAGGTGACGGCGCCGAGCAGAACCGCATCGACCCCGCGCGCGGCGCAATCGTTCAATTGCGCGATCTGTTCCGCGCGGGACCGGTAGCCGCCGGCCTCGAAGAACAGGAGATCAACGGCGTGGCGCCGGGCCTCCTGTTCCAGCCCGTAGCCGACACTGAGCCAGTATTCATCCTTGAAATGCGGCACCAGCACGCA
>JAASSQ010000011.1 GCA_021767845.1 Roseovarius sp.
CGTTTCGGCGGCGTTCAGGACCAGCACGATCTCGAAGGCCAGCACGGCGGCCAGGGCACCGATCGGGTCGTTGATGATGGCCTCCCACTGCAGAAGCTGCGCGGGCCGCTTCTGCAGCCGGGCCTGCCGCAGGAGCGGCGCGATGACGGTGGGGCCGGTCACGATCATGATGCCGCCGAACACGGCCGACGATGCCCAGCTGAGCCCCGCCACGAAATGCAGCGCCAGCGCCGACAGAAGCCAGCCGATCGGCGCCCCGAGGAACACGAGGCGCTTCACGCCCTCGGCGGCGCCCCGCAGGCTGTGCAGGCTGAGCGTGAGGCCGCCCTCGAACAGGATGATCGCCACCGCGATCGAGATCATCGGCCCCATGAGCGGGCCGATGTCGCGCCCCGGATCGAACACGCCAAACACAGGGCCGATCAGCAGCCCGGCCAGCAGCATCAGAACGATTGCGGGCATCCGCAGCCGCCAGGCCGCCCATTGCGCACCGACCCCGAGCGCGCCCACCAGCGCGAAGGCCAGCACCGGGGCCAATGCACCGTCCGTCGCCGTTTCAACCGCCATGGTTCATGCGCCTCCCCAGGTTCCGGCACCGCCCGGACCGCCCAGAAGCCGCGCATGCTGCTGCAGGGCGAAACGGTCGGTCATGCCGGCGATGTAATCGCTCACCAGCCGCGCCAGGGTCACTTCGTCCTTTGCGGCCTCGACATCCTGCCGCCAACGGTCGGGCAGATGTTCCGGCTTGGCAAGGTAAAAGGGGAACAGTTCCTCGACCACATGGGTGACCTTGGCGCGCATCTCCATCACCGAAGGCGCGCGATACATGCGCGTGAAGAGAAAATCGCGGATCTGGTTCAGGTCGCGCCACATCTCGTCGGAAAAACGGATCACCGGGTGGCCCAGGTGGCGCACATCCGCAGCGCTTTGCGGCGCGGCCTGTGTCAGGTGCGCGCGCGAGGTTTCGATCACGTCCGCCACCATCACGCCGAAAACCCGGCGCAGCGCCTCGTGGCGGCGACGGTAGGGATCGAGGCCGGGATAGGCCGCATCGACCTCGGCATAGCAGGCGCCCACGACCGGCAGCGCGCGAATGTCATCCTCCGAGAACAGCCCGGCGCGCAGCCCGTCATGCAGGTCGTGGTTGTTGTAGGCCACGTCATCGGCCAGCGCGGCGACCTGCGCCTCGGCGCTGGCATGGGTGTGCAATTCCAGGTCGTGCCGCGCGTTGTAATCGGCCAGCGCATAGGGCAGATCGCCGGTCACCGGGCCATTGTGCTTGGCGATCCCCTCCAGCGTGTCCCATGTCAGGTTGAGCCCGTCGAATTCGGCGTAGTGCCGTTCCAGCGCCGTCACGATCCGCACCGCCTGCGCGTTGTGATCGAACCCGCCATAGGGCTGCATCAGCGCATCGAGCGCATCCTCGCCGGTATGGCCGAACGGCGTATGGCCAAGGTCATGGGCCAGGGCCACGGCCTCGGTCAGTTCCTGGTTGAGGCCGAGCGCGCCCGAGATCGTCCGGGCGACCTGTGCCACCTCGATCGAGTGGGTCAGGCGCGTGCGGAAATAATCGCCCTCGTGTTCGACGAAGACCTGGGTCTTGTGCTTGAGGCGGCGGAAGGCGCTGGAATGGATGATACGGTCCCGATCCCTTTGATAACATGAGCGGAACGCGCTTTCATCCTCGGGGACCAGCCGGCCACGGCTGCGCGCCGGGTCCGAGGCATAGGGCACTTGCATGTCGGCTATCCTTGTCGCCTGTTTTCGCGCCCCATATATTGCAAACGGAAACGCAACGGAACCGTCAGGAGAACGACATGCAGGTGCCCCCGAAAGTGACCGAGCGCGCCTTTGCGCGTCTGGCCGAGATCGGCGCCGGCGACCAGGGACAGGCGCTGCGCATCGCCGTCGAAGGCGGCGGCTGCTCGGGCTTTCAATACGACATCAAGCTGGATCACCCCGCCGATGACGACCTCGTGCTGGAAGGCAACGGGCAGAAGGTGGTCGTTGATGCCGTGTCGCTGCCGTTCCTTGCGGGCGCGACCATTGATTTCACCGAGGAACTGATCGGCGCGCGGTTCACCATCGAGAATCCGAATGCGTCAAGCTCTTGCGGGTGTGGAACCTCGTTTTCCATGTAATATCGGCCTCTTGCCGGCCGTTCTTCATGTATGATCACGGGGCCGCTTCGGGCGGCCCTTGTCTCTGCCCGCTGGCTGGGCGATAGAGGTGGCGCAACCGCGGGAGAGCCGACATGAAGATCGCCAGCTTCAACATCAACGGCGTCAAGGCGCGCGCGCAAGCCGTTCTGGACTGGCTGGACGGGGCGCAGCCCGATGTGGCCCTATTGCAGGAGATCAAGTCGATCGACGAGAACTTCCCGCGCGAGCCCTTCGAGGATCGTGGCTATACCGTCGAGACGCATGGGCAGAAAAGCTTCAACGGCGTGGCGATCCTGTCGAAGCTGCCGCTGGAGGATGTCACGCGCGGCCTGCCCGGCGACGACGCGGACGAACAGGCCCGCTGGATCGAGGCGACGGTCATCGGTGACAAGACCGCCGTGCGCGTCTGCGGGCTCTACCTGCCCAACGGCAACCCCGCACCAGGGCCGAAATACGACTACAAGCTGGCATGGATGGAGCGGCTGAAAGCGCGGGCCGAAGCCCTGTTGCAGGCCGAGGAACCGGCGCTCATGGCCGGGGATTACAACATCATCCCGCAAGACGAGGATGCCAGGCGCCCCGAGGCCTGGGCCGAGGATGCGCTGGCCCTGCCCGAAAGCCGCGCCGCCTTTCGCCGGATCGTGAACCTGGGCTTTACCGAAGCCTTCCGCGCCCGGCATCAGGGGCCGGGGCATTATACCTTCTGGGATTACCAGCGCGGGGCATGGAACCGGGATGACGGCATCCGAATCGACCATTTCCTGCTGACGCCGCAAGCCGCCGACCTGCTGACCGAGTGCCAGATCGACCGCGAGGTGCGCGGGCGCGAGAAACCGTCCGATCACGTGCCGATCTGGGTCACGCTGGACGCCTGATCCGCCCCCTGCTTGCGCCTCAGGCCGGGGTCGGACGGGTCACGTCATGGGTGTAGATCCAATCGAATTGCCGGGCCATGCGTTCGGGCGCCACCGCGCCACCGATCCGCATCGCGGTATGCGCGGCCCACCGCAGCGGACCGAAGGACAGGTGGTATTTCCACGCATTGCCATTGGCCGCGCTGACGATCCGCTGGGTGCGGTCGCGGCGGCGGGCCTGGTAGCGGGCCAGCCGCGCATCGAGGGCGCCCGCGCCGTTCAATTCATCCGCCAGCACCCACGCATCCTCGAGCGCCATGCAGGCCCCCTGCGCCATGAAAGGCAGCGTCGGGTGCGCCGCGTCGCCCAGGATCGCGAGACCCGCGCCGTGCCAGTGCGGTGCGACCGGGTGCCGAAAGAGCCCCCACAGGTTGACCCGGTCGATCCGTGACAGCAGCTCCTGCGCCTCGGGGCAGAAATCGTGGAAGGCGGCGCGCAGGGCCATCGGGTCATCCTCTTGCGACCAGCTTTCGGCGGCCCAGGCCGCGCGCTCCTGCACGGCGACGATATTGCGTTGCGTCCCGCCGCGCAGCGGGTAGCTGACCAGGTGGCGGTGCGGGCCCATGTAAACGCGCGCCTCCGCGCGCGCGCCGGGTTCTGCCGGAACCACCGCGCGCCATGCCACCTGCCGGGTGAAGAACGGCGCGATCGCGCCGTTCAGTGCTGTGCGCACCCGGGATTTGAGCCCATCCGCGCCGATCACCAGATCCGCTGTCATGCAGGCGCCGTTCGCCAGATCGACGCGCGGCCGGTCGCCGGGCGTGACGCCGACCACCTTTTGCAGGAGCCGCAATCTGGCCCCGGCGGCGCGCGCCCCGTCTGCCAGGATGTCGATCAGGTCGGCGCGGTGCAGGAAGTAATATCCCTGCATGTCAAAGCGGGAAAGATCGAGGCGCACGACCTCGCCGCCCGCGAAATCGTGCAAACTGACGGCGCGGGCCTCGACCGCGGTGCGGCGCAGCGCATCGTCAAGCCCGAGCGCGCGCAGGACCACCGCGCCATTGGGGCTGACCTGCAGGCCCGCGCCGACCTCGGTGATCTCGGGGGCCTGTTCCAGAACGGTCACGTCCGCGCCTCGCAGTGCAAGCGCACGCGCCGTGGCCAAACCGCCGATGCCGGCCCCGATCACGAGAATCTTCATATCGTTCAGACCCATGGCATTCTATTGGAACGAAAAACGCCGGAGCGGAAGCCCCGGCGCCCATGAATAATCGTCGGCCTGGCGATCAATCGTCGCGATGGACCTTCTCGCGGCGCTCGTGACGCTCCTGCGCCTCGAGGCTCATGGTCGCGATCGGCCGCGCATCCAGCCGCTTGAGGCTGATCGGTTCGCCCGTCACCTCGCAGTAGCCGTATTCGCCATTCTCGATCCGGCGCAGCGCGGCGTCGATCTTGGCGACCAGCTTGCGCTGACGGTCGCGGGTGCGCAATTCCAGCGCGCGGTCGGTTTCCTCGCTGGCGCGGTCGGCGACATCGGGAATGGCGCGCGTGCCGTCCTGCAGCCCCTCGATCGTGTCGCGGCTGTCTTCGAGAAGATCGTGCTTCCAAGCGATCAACTTGCGGCGGAAATACTCGAGTTGCCGCTCGTTCATGAACGGCTCATCCTCGGCCGGGCGATAGTCCTCGGGCAGAAAGACTTCGGCTTTCATGGTGCTCCCCTCATCAAGGCCAACGTCTGGCATGATACTCTCCTCAGATCGTGGCGCTTCCTGTGGCTGCAATTACACCCCGAGCGGGGGATTGTCACTAGCCAATCACCGCGCATTGATGTGTTTTATCCAAGGCCATACTGTGCCAATCTGCCGACTTCGGACTGTTTTCAAGAAGGTTGAAATCAAAATGAAATTCGAAGGCACCGACGCCTATGTCGCAACCGATGACCTGACAGTCGCCGTGAACGCGGCCGTGACGCTGGAACGGCCCCTGCTGGTCAAGGGCGAGCCGGGCACGGGCAAGACCGAACTGGCCCGGCAGGTGGCACGCGGGCTGGGCCTGAAGATGATCGAATGGAACATCAAATCCACGACCAAGGCGCAACAGGGGCTTTACGAATACGATGCCGTCTCGCGGCTGCGCGACAGCCAGCTGGGAGACGCGCGCGTGCATGACGTGTCGAACTACATCCGCAAGGGCAAGTTGTGGGAGGCCTTCGAAGCCGACGAGAAGGTGGTGTTGCTGATCGACGAGATTGACAAGGCCGATATCGAGTTTCCAAACGACCTTCTGCAGGAGCTCGACCGGATGGAATTCCATGTCTACGAAACCGGCGAGACCATTCGCGCACGCCAGCGCCCGATCGTCATCATCACGTCGAACAACGAAAAGGAGCTGCCCGATGCGTTCCTGCGGCGCTGTTTCTTCCACTATATCCGCTTTCCCGACATCGAGACGATGAAACGGATCGTCGAGGTGCATCATCCGGGGATCAAGGAACAGCTTCTGACCACTGCGCTCACGCAGTTCTACGAGATTCGCGACCAGTCCGGCCTGAAGAAGAAGCCGAGCACGTCAGAGGTGCTGGACTGGCTGAAACTGCTGCTGGCAGAGGATCTGGCGCCCGAAGACCTGAAGCGCGAAGGGGCCGATGCCCTGCCCAAGCTGCATGGCGCGCTGCTGAAGAACGAGCAGGATGTGCACCTGTTCGAGCGGCTGGCCTTCATGGCCCGCCGCGGCCGCTGACGGCATCGGCGGATGTGTCGCATGGCTTCGTTTTTCCCGCATCGCCGCCGGCCCGGCCGGCAGGACGTTGCGGAAAAACGGGCCGGCCACAAATTTGCCGCCAAGCTTCCTTATACCCGACAGCAACCCCGTCTTAACTGCCCGCATGTCGGGCCGGACCCGACGGGCCGCAAAGGCCGTGTTGTGTTCGAGTTGTCGGGAATCGGGGGGGCCATGCGCCGCATCATTCTGCCACTATGCTTGGTGCTGAGCGGGTGCCTGCCTGCGCCAACCGGGGACATGCCGTCGCGCGCCGCCACCGACCATGACAGCGCGATGCCCGCGATGAAATCCTTTGGCGCGCCCAGCCCGGCGCCGGTGCAGCGGTCGAACAAGGATATCGAACGCGACTTCCTGGCGCTGGCCTTCCAGTTGGAGTCGGGGCGCAACTTGCCGTACCTGTCGCGTTTCGAAGAGCCGATCCGGGTCAAGGTGACCGGCGCGCCGCCGCCCACCCTGATCCCCGATCTTACGCGCCTCTTGACCCGGCTGCGCAACGAGGCGGGAATTGATGTCTCGCGGGTTTCGAACGGTCAGGCCAACATCATCATCCAGGCCGTCACCCGCGCGGAAATCCGGCGCCACCTGCCCAATGCGGCCTGTTTCGTGGTGCCCAATATCTCGGACCTGTCGCAATACCGCGCCGCGCGCCGCACCCGCGCCACGAACTGGAGCCTGCTGACCAAGCGCGAGAAGCTGGCCGTGTTCCTGCCAAGCGATTCCTCGCCCCAGGAGGTGCGCGATTGCCTGCACGAGGAACTGGCGCAGGCGATCGGGCCGCTGAACGATCTTTACCGCCTGCCCGATTCAGTCTTCAACGACGACAATGTGCACACCGTTCTAACCGGCTTCGACATGCTGATCCTGCGGATCTACTACGCGCCGGAATTGCGCTCGGGGATGACGCGCAGCGAGGTGGCCGCGCGGCTGCCCGGCATCCTGGCGCGGTTGAACCCGGCAGGCGCGGCGCGCGCCTCGCGCTTTGACAGCTCGACACCGCGCGCCTGGGTGCGCGCGATCCAGACGGCGCTTGGCCCCGGTGCGCGCCCGGCCGAACGGCGGCAGGCCGCCAACGAGGCGCTGGGCATCGCGCGGGCCGTGGGCTGGCAGGATCACCGGCTGGCCTTTAGCCATTTCGCGCTGGGCCGCTTGTCGCAGCCAACCGACCCGGACTATGCCCACCAGCATTTCCAGGCCGCCGACCGGATCTATCGCCGCACGCCCGGCACGCAATTGCACCGCGCCTACACGGCCTCGCAGCTGGCCGCCCACGCGATCCGGCAAGGCCAGCCCGCCGACGCGCTGGGCCTGATCGCGCCGCATATCGCCACGGCGCAGCGCCACGAGAACGCGGCGCTTCTGGCCACGCTGATGATGTTGCAGGCCGAGGCGCTGGAACAGCAGGGCCGCCTGGCCGAGGCACAGGCGGTTCGGCTGGACAGTCTGGGCTGGGCGCGATACGGGTTCGGGGCGGATTGGGCCGTGCGCGCAAAACTGCGCGAGATCGCGATGCTCGGGTCCGCGAACGGAGCGAACAGGTAACATACGCGCATGATCGTCATTCTCGGAGCATGTCTGGGCGCCCTCGTCGGTGCCCTGATCGCCAGGCGCCGCAAGGGCAAGCTGGCCGATATTCTGCAATACGCCTTCGTCTATGCGCTGGTCTTTGCCTTGGCGGGCCTTTTCGCGACGCTGATCATCGACCGCACGATGCGCTGAGGACGCGCGCATGTTTCTGCCCTTTTTCGAGACATTGCGAAAGGCGGGCATCCCGGTCAGCTTGCGCGAATACCTGACCTTTCTCGAAGCGATGAGTGCCGATCTGGTCACCTATGACCTGGAAGGATTCTATTATCTCGCGCGGGCCGCGATGGTGAAGGACGAGCGGATGATCGACCGTTTCGACCGTGCTTTCGCCGCCAGTTTCGAAGGGCTCGAGACGATTTCGGCCGCTGATGTGCTGGAGGCGGTGGACCTGCCGGCCGAATGGCTGGAAAAGATGGCCGAGAAGCATCTGAGCGACGCGGAAAAGGCCGAGATCGAGGCACTGGGCGGGTTCGACAAGCTGATGGAAACGCTCAAGGAGCGTCTGAAGGAACAGCAGGGCCGCCACCAGGGCGGCAACAAGTGGATCGGCACGGCCGGCACCTCGCCGTTCGGGGCCTATGGCTACAACCCTGAGGGCGTGCGCATCGGGCAGGACCGCTCGCGCCATCGCCGCGCCGTGAAGGTCTGGGACAAGCGCGAATTCCGCAACCTCGACGACAGCGTGGAACTGGGCACCCGCAACATCAAGGTGGCGTTGAAACGCTTGCGCCAATGGGCGCGGGACGGCGCGCATGACGAGCTGGACCTGGACGGCACGATCCGCGCCACCGCCGAGCACGGCTATCTGGACGTGAAAACCCGGCCCGAGCGGCGCAACGCGGTCAAGGTGCTTCTGTTTCTCGATGTCGGCGGGTCGATGGACCCGCATATCCGCGTGGTCGAGGAACTGTTCAGCGCCGCGCGCGCCGAATTCAAGCACATGGAATACTACTATTTCCACAACTGCCTTTACGAGGGCGTCTGGCGCGACAACCGCCGCCGCTGGGACGCGCAGACGCCGACCTGGGATGTGCTGCACACCTATGGCCCGGATTACAAATGCATCTTCGTGGGCGACGCCAGCATGAGCCCCTACGAGATCGCCTATCCCGGCGGCGCGAACGAGCACTGGAACGCGGAGGCCGGCCAGGTCTGGCTGGAGCGCGCGCGCCAGCAATGGCCCGATCATCTGTGGATCAACCCGGTCCCCGAGGCCTATTGGGGGCACACCCATTCGATCCGCATGATCCGCGACATCTTCGAGGACCGCATGGTGCCTATGACGCTGGCCGGGCTGGACCAGGGGATGCGCGAGTTGGTGCGTTGAGCGCCAGGCGTCGCCACGATTGCCGTCACCCGCCGCTGCGCGCAACAAATGCAAAGAATACAGCCGTCCGCGCGACACTTTTTCGTTTGAATGAGGTTGACGCCCCCTGCCCGCCACCATAATGTCCCGCGCACGCACATTAAGGAGTCGACCGAAATGGCACCCCTCGTACTGATCGTAGGCAAGTGGCGCATGGGCCGGTAACGGACACCATAACGGTACCCCATGCGCCCCCGGACCCTCGGGGGCTTTTTTGTGCGCAGACAATGGATTGATGTCATGAACGGAGCAAAGCGATGACACGTCAGATGACCGGAGCGAAAATGGTGGTCCAGGCCCTCAAGGATCAGGGCGTGGACGTCGTGTTCGGATACCCTGGCGGCGCGGTTCTACCGATTTATGACGAGATCTTTCAGCAAAACGACATCCGGCACGTGCTGGTGCGCCACGAACAGGGCGCGGTGCACGCCGCCGAGGGCTATGCCCGCTCCACCGGCAAGCCCGGCGTGGCGCTGGTGACCTCGGGGCCCGGGGCGACCAACGCGGTGACCGGCCTGACCGACGCGCTGATGGATTCCATCCCGATCGTGGTGCTGTCGGGCCAGGTTCCGACCTTCATGATCGGCAATGATGCCTTCCAGGAGGCCGACACGGTGGGCATCACCCGCCCCTGCACCAAACACAACTGGCTGGTCAGCGACACCAAGAACCTGTCGGATACGATTCACCAGGCGTTCCATGTCGCCACGACGGGCCGCCCCGGCCCGGTGCTGGTGGACCTGCCCAAGGACGTGCAGTTCGCCAGTGCCGATTACGTGCCGCCGCAAAAGGCGCGCACGGATCATTACCGCCCGCAGGTCAAGGGCGACATGGAAACCATCACCGAACTCGTCGAGGCGCTGGAAACGGCGGAACGGCCGGTGTTCTACACCGGCGGCGGCGTTATCAATTCCGGTCCCGCCGCCAGCCAGCTTCTGCGCGAACTGGTGGCGGCCACCGGCATTCCGATAACCTCGACGCTGATGGGGCTGGGCGCCTACCCGGCCAACGGCGATAACTGGCTGGGGATGCTGGGGATGCACGGCCTTTACGAGGCCAACATGGCGATGCATGGCTGCGACCTGATGATCAACATCGGCGCCCGTTTCGACGACCGGATCACCGGGCGGCTGGATGCCTTCAGCCCGAACTCGAAAAAGGCGCATATCGACATCGACCCGTCCTCGATCAACAAGGTGGTCAAGACCGACATACCGATCATCGGTGATATCGCGCATGTTCTGGAAGACGTGCTGAAGGTCTGGAAATCGCGGGGCCGCAAGGTGAACCGCGAAGGGTTGGAAAAATGGTGGGCCGAGATCAAGGAGTGGCGCAAGGTCAACTGCCTGGCCTTCACGCAGGCCGGAAAGGCGATCAAGCCGCAATACGCGCTTCAGCGGCTGGAAGAGCTGACCAAGGATCATGACCGCTACGTGTGCACCGAGGTGGGCCAGCATCAGATGTGGGCCGCGCAATACATGGGCTTCAACGATCCCAACCGCTGGATGACCTCGGGCGGTCTGGGCACGATGGGCTATGGCTTCCCGGCGTCGATCGGCGTGCAGATGGCCCACCCCGACGCGCTGGTCATCAACGTGGCGGGCGAGGCAAGCTGGCTGATGAACATGCAGGAGATGGGTACCGCCGTGCAGTACCGCCTGCCCGTCAAGCAGTTCATCCTCAACAACGAGCGGCTGGGCATGGTGCGCCAGTGGCAGGAACTTCTGCACGGCGAGCGGTATTCCTCGAGCTGGTCCGAGGCCCTGCCCGATTTCGTGAAGCTGGCCGAGGCCTTCGGGGCCAAGGGGCTGATGGTGTCCGACCCGGCCGATCTGGACGATGCGATCATGGAGATGATCGAGCATGACGGCCCGGTGATCTTCGATTGCCTTGTCGAAAAGCACGAGAATTGCTTCCCGATGATCCCCTCGGGCGAGCCGCACAACAAGATGCTTCTGGGCGAGAACGCCTCGACCAAGGATGCCATCAAGGAAGGCGGCGCGGTGCTGGTGTGATCCGGGCCGGGCGCGGTGTTGCGTGCCGCGCCCGCCTTTGCGGTATGAGACAGATGCCAAGCGTTCCATCCCGGCGGTGTTCAGACCATGCCACAGAAAACCTCGCGCGGACTGAATCGCGAACTCGGGCTTTTGCAGCTGGTGTTCTATGGCACCGGGACCATCCTGGGCGCCGGGATCTTCGTGGTCGTGGGCGAGGTTCTGGCCGAGGCGGGGCCGCTGACACCGTTTGCCTATATGCTGGCGGCACTGGTCGCGGTCACATCGGCGCTGTCGTTTTCCGAGATGGCGGCGCGCGTGCCCACCGCCGCCGGACCCATCGACTATGTCGAACGCGCCTTCGGGCGGCGGTGGCTGGGATCGGTCACGGGCTGGATGCTGCTGATCGCGAACACCGTGTCGGCGGCGACGATCACCACGGGGTTCGTGGCCTACATGTCCAGCTTCATGACCGTGTCGCACTGGATCGCCGTGCCGGTGCTGATCGCGATACTGGGCGGGGTCGCCGCGCTTGGCATGAAACAGTCGTCCTGGCTGATGACCTGCACGACGCTGATCGGCATGACAACGCTGCTGGTGGTGCTGTGGGCGCTGCGCGACACTTTTGCCGACGCGCCGGCGCGTCTGGCCGGCGCTGTTTCGGACTTGGCCAAAGGCCAGACCCCCGCCGCCGAAACCGGCCTGCGGGGCGGTTGGTGGGGGCTTTACGCCGGGGCGTTCCTGGCGATCTATTCCTTCATCGGCTTCGGGGACATGGCCCAGACGGCCGAAGAGACGCGCGATGTCAAACGCACCCTGCCGCGGGCGATGATCCTGTCGCTGGTGATCGTTTTCACCTTCTATCTTGCCGTCGCGACGGCGCTGACAGGCAGCCGGGCGATCACCGAGATCGCCGCGGCCCCGGCGCCCCTGGTGCGCGCCGCGGGGCTGGCGGGCTGGCCGGAGATGCCTCTGGCCATCGCCTCGCTTTTCGTGATCGTCAACGGCGCGCTGACCCAGATGATCGCGGCGGCACGGCTGCTGATGGATATAGGGCAGGACAATCGCGGCGCGCCGAAATTCCTTGGCCATGTGCACAAGGCCACCGATACACCGCTGTATGCCACGGCCGTGGTTGCCGCAAGTGTCGCGGCATTGGCGCTTTTCGTGCCGCTCAAGCAATTGGCCTCGGGGACGAGCCTTGCCATCCTGCTTGTCTTTTTCGGCGTGAATGCGGCGCTGATCGCCTTCAAGCGCCGGGGCCAGCCTTCGGATGTGCCCGACACTTGGCGCGTCGTGCCCTGGGCGGGGGCGGCTTTCACGGGCCTGGCGCTGACCGGGCAGATCGCATTGTGGCTTTGGCCCCACGTGGGATGAAGCCGACTTCAAGGGGCTGTTCGGCGGGCGGGCTTGCCGCTACACCGGACACAGCCGACGGAACGCCAGCAACAGGAAAGACATCATGTCCGCTTTGAAAATCAAAAAAGGCTCCTCCAAGCATTCGGCCTACAACCTGCGCCCCACCTTTTCCGACGAGGTGGAATCGCACACGCTTGCGGTGATCGTCGACAACGAACCCGGCGTTCTGGCGCGGGTGATCGGCCTCTTTTCGGGCCGGGGCTACAATATCGACAGCCTCACCGTGGCCGAGGTGGATCATACCGGCCACACCAGCCGCATCACCATCGTCACCACCGGCACCCCGCAGGTGATCGAGCAGATCAAGGCACAGCTGGGCCGCATCGTGCCGGTTCACGAGGTGCACGACCTGACCGTCGAGGGCAAGCCCGTGGAACGCGAACTGGCCCTGCTGAAGGTGCAGGGCGAGGGCGAGAAACGGGTCGAGGCGCTGCGCCTGGCGGACATCTTCCGCGCCAATGTCGTGGACAGCACGCTGGACAGCTTCGTCTTCGAGATCACCGGCACGCCCGACAAGATCGACGCCTTCGCCGATCTGATGCGCCCCTTGGGCCTGATCGAGATCGCGCGCACCGGCGTCGCGGCCCTGCCCCGCGGCATCACCACGACCACCTGACGACGCGCCCAGTGGCGGCCGGCCCGCGCAAAAGGTCGCCTTGAGGAAACTCTGGTCGCGATCTGTCGGTTTGCCGCGCCGGAAAGCTGTTTTGACCGTTGATGACCATCACAGCGGAGAACAGCCATGTCGCAGACCGTCACAGACCTGTCCAGCGTGCGCGAAAGCGTGGAGCGTGCGCACGGGCTGCCCAATGCGCATTACATCGACCCCGCGGTATTCGAGGAAGAGAAACAGGCGCTTCTGTTCTCGCAATGGGCGGGGCTGGCGGTGGCTTCGGACGTGCCCGAACCGGGCGACGCCGTTCCGATGGATTTCGTCGGGATGCCGCTGCTGCTCATTCGCGACACGGAAGGCAAGGTCCGGGTGTTCCAGAACATCTGCCGGCACCGGGGCATGATCCTTGTCGAAGAGCCGCGCAAGATCGAAGGCGCGATCCGCTGCCCCTATCATTCGTGGTGCTATTCGACCAAGGGCAACCTTGTGGCCACGCCGCATGTGGGCGGGCCGGGACACAACACGCACGAGGCCATCAAGCGCGACGAGCTGGGCCTGATCGAAGTGCGCAGCCACATCTGGCGCGACGTGGTCTGGATCAACGTGTCGGGCGATGCCCCCGCCTTCGAGGATGCCATGTCCGAGGTGATCGAGCGGTGGCGCGAGTTTGACCTACCGCTTTATCACGGCGGGCATGACAGCCGCTGGACACTGGAGGTGCAGACCAATTGGAAGCTGGCGGTCGAGAACTACTGCGAAAGTTACCATTTGCCCTGGGTGCATCCCGGCCTGAACAGCTATTCCAAGCTGGAAGACCACTACAATATCGAGCAACCGGGCGCGTTTTCCGGCCAGGGCACGCTGGTTTATCGCCAGATCACCAACGAGACCGGCGCCACCTTCCCCGATTTCGAGGATGTGGGCCAGCGCTGGAACGAACGGGCCGAATATATCGCGGTCTACCCCAATGTCCTGCTGGGCACGCATCGCGACCATGCCTTCGCGATCATCCTCGAACCCAAGGGCACGGAACACACGGTGGAGCACATCCACCTCTACTATGCGGTGCCCGACAGCGACGCGGGCCTGCGGATGCGCAACGCCCAGCTTTGGAAAACCGTGTTCGAGGAAGACATCTTCGTGGTCGAGGGGATGCAGCGCGGGCGTCACGCCACGCAGTTCGACGGCGGGCGCTTTTCGCCGGTGATGGACAGCCCCACGCATTGTTTCCACGACTGGGTGGCCGGAAAGATCGAAACCCACCGGGCCAAGGCAAAGGCGGCGGAGTGATGAAGGATCTCGATACCCGGATGATCTCGGCCCATGAGGCACGGGATCGCATGGCGCTTATCAAGCTTTATTCTGAGGCCGCCGACAGCGTCAACGATGTGGATGCGTCCTGCTTTTTCCTGACCCATGCCTATGTCTTCGCGCTGGAGGCCGGGACACCCGATGCGGCGCTCTTGCACCAAAGGCTGAAACGGCACGGCCGCGAGGCGTGATCCGGGATCACGCGCGCGGCGTCAGGCGCAGCCAGATGCCATCCCGCCCCCGCACCGTCAGATGCGCGACCGGCATGGCCGGGCGCTCGGGCACCGGCTCCAGCCGGAAGGCGCGGACAATCAGCGCCAGCAGCAACACGCCCTCGATCATCGCAAAGCCCGCGCCCGTGCAGACGCGCGCCCCGGCCGAGAACGGCATGTAGGCGCATCGCAGCCCCTGGCGGCCGTTCTCGGTGTCGAAGCGGGCCGGATCGAAGGCATCGGGATCGTCCCACAGGCGTTCGTGGCGTTGCTGGTGCCACGGGCTCAGCACGATCTGCGCACCGCGCGGCACGTCGCGGTCGCGGAAGCGTTCATCCCGCGACGCCTCGCGCACCATCATCGGCACCGGCGGATAGAGGCGCAACGCCTCGCGGAACACGTCACGCGTGACTTTCAGCTTGGCAATGTCGGCGAAATCGAGCGCACCGTCGGGCATGATGCTCTGCGCCTCCGCGGCCACGCGATCCTGCCAGTCGGGATAAAGCGCCAAGAGGTAAAGCGCCCAAGCCAGGGCCGAGGCGCTTGTCTCATGCCCCGCGAGAAAGAAGATCGCGACCTGGTCCACCATCTCGGCCGTGTCGAACCGATCCCCAGTCTGAGGGTCGGCCGTGGTCATGATCTTGGTGGCAAGGTCGTCGGGCGCGCGCCCGGCCTCGATCGCCTGCATCCGCTCCGCCGTCAGTCGGGTGATGAGGCTGCGGATCTCGCGCGCGGTCCGTTTGGCGCGGCGGCGGTGAAACCGCGGGAACCATCGCGGCAACGGCAGCAAGGCGCCAAGGTTCAGAACCGGTTGCGCGCGTTGATGCTCGCGGAACTTCTCGAACACCTGCGCGGCCACGTCATGGTCGATCGGGATGGAAAAGAGCGTGCGGAAGATCACGTCGGCGGCGGCATGGCTGGTCTGGGCCTCGATCTCGATCGGTTGGCCATCGGCGTGGTGGCACAGCCGGTCCACGGCCGCCTGCCCCGCCGCCAGCATGGCCGGGAACGTATCGCGCAGGCGCCCGCCCTCGAACGCCGGGTCAATGATCCGGCGCTGCCGTTTCCAGGTCTCGCCATTGGTCACGAAAACCGAATGGCCCAGAAGCGGCGCCAGCCCTTCGCGGATGCGGTCGGATTTCGGAAAATCGTCGGGCCGTTCCTTGAGGACCAGGGTCACCAGCTCTGGCTGGTTGCACAGGTACGAGCGAAAGAACGGCGTGCGGAACTCGGCCATCCAGGCCCGGTAAAGCCGCGCGGGCTGGGCCGACAGGATGTCCTGACGAAAAAGCCGCATGTAACGCCAGAGCGAGACGCGGCCCTCGCGCGCGGGCGGTTTCGGCGGATGGGTCATGCCGCGACATCCCGGAATTTCGACACCGGCCTTTCGATCCGGCTGGGCGACGGGGCCCGACCATCATAGCGGGTCGCCAGCGTCAGCGGGCCGGCGGTGATCTGGAAGTAATCGTAATCGCCGGGCCGGTCGAAGGCGCATAGATACTGGAAATGCAGCCGGAAGAACCGCCAGCGCAGCGCCTTCCACCGTGCGGGGCTGAGCGTTCGGGTAAAGGCCGCCGAAATGACCAGCGGCCAGCGTTTGTTCTCGGGCGCGACCCCGCTGACGCTGACCGGGTCGCACAGGGCAAAGGCGCAGCCATCGCCCGGCGCGGTCACGTCGATCCATGTCAGCTCGTCGCGCGCGCTCAGATACCGCAGATCGGCCCGAAGCCGCCGCGCATCGGGCAGGAACGACACCATCGGCACCACCTGCCCCAGCGACAGGAACGCCAGCGCCGGTCCGGCCTTCGGCACGGCACCCGCTCGGATCAGGTCGGCCAGGATCGACACCGCAAGATGCGCGCCCGAGGAGTGGCCCACGACCAGCACCTCATCCACATCGTCGCGCAGCGCCGCGCCGATCTCGTCCCGGAACTCGGCCATCCGCGCCTCGAGCTCCGGCGGGTTGGCGCCACGATGCCGCGCCGAATAGGCGTAGTCGTGCATCAGGTAATAGGCGAAAAACCGGTTGTCATGCCGCCGAAACCAGCGCAGCACGACCGGCACCACCGCCAAGCCTGCCCATGCCAGCCAAGGATGCACCAGCCCCAAGGCCTGCCCGACCGCCCAGGCCGCCAGCAGCGCCAGCCCCAGTTGCAGCAGCAGGAATCCCACGGGGTAAAGCGCGGCGATGACCGGCCCCTTGCGCAGCCGCATCAGCCGGAACAGGGCGCCCGAGCCTATATAGGCCCATGCCGTGCGCACGAGCTGCCCATAGGTGGCCAGGATCCCCTGCTCCATGCTGTCGCGCACGATGTCGGACCAGACCAGCACCTCGAAATAGCTGGTGACGGGCCGGTCGCCGATCCGTGCCTCGACATGCCAGCCAAAGCGCCCCGCCCCCCGGCCCGGCGACAGGTTCAGAGCGTAGCCCGACAGCGCCGCCTGTGCGGCGCCTTCCTTGCGGTAAAGCTCGCGATAGCGGCGCGGATGGATCGGGTCGTAGCCCGGAATGTAGAAAACGCGCCTGCGATGAACCTGTTGACTGGCCAATGTGCCCGACCCTCAAGAGCTTTGCGACAGCCTAGCCCAGCCATCAGGCAATCGTAAGGCCTAACCAAGGACGGCAAGTGACGGGAACGTTTCCAGCAGCCAGAAGGAGAAATCGGAAAACCCGCCGGTCAGCATCATGAGCCCGATGGTCCACAGCAGCAGGCCCATCACGCGCTCGATCCGCTCCATGTGGCGTTTCATCCACCCCATCAGCCCGCCAAGCCGCGGCAGGAAGGCCGCCACCAGCAGGAAGGGCACGCCAAGCCCCACGGCATAGACCGCCAGAAGCAGCGTGCCGCGCGTCACGTTCGCCTCCGACGCCGCCAGAGACAGGATCGCTCCAAGCTGCGGGCCGATACACGGCGTCCAGCCGAAGGCGAAGGCCAGGCCCAGAACATAGGCACCAAAGGACGAACCGCCCCGGTCGCCAACATCGACCCGTGCCTCGCGATCCAAGAATCCGATGCGGAACACGCCCACGAAATGCGCCCCGAAGATCATCACGACGATGCCCGCGACCGTGTTGAACCAGTCCTGGTATTGGAGGAACATCGAGCCGATGGCCGAGGCCGTGAAGCCAAGAAACAGGAACACCGTGGACAGGCCCAGCACGAAAAACAGCGCCGGAACGATGGCGCGCGACCGGCCGCTCTGCTCGGTGGTCAGATCGGTCAGCGTGACGCCGCTCATATAGGCCAGGTATGGGGGCACGATGGGCAGCACGCAGGGACTGAGAAACGAGACAATCCCCGCGGTCAGCGCGATCATCATGGCCGGGATCAGGCCCGCGTCGATGATTTCGAATCCGAACATAGAGGTCACATAACCCGTCGCGCGTCACAGGTCACGGCACGCGATGTCACATCCCTGTGGACAGGCTGTAACAAGGCAACTATGTCGCAGGACATGGAAATCTCGGACCACATCGACGCCACCGGGCTGTTATGCCCGCTGCCCGTTCTCAAGCTGCGCAAGCGGCTGAAACCGCTGGCAAAAGGGCAATGCATCGAGATGATCGCGGATGACCCGGCGGCGGTCGTGGATGTGCCCCATTTCTGCGCCGAATCGGGCCATGAACTGATCTCGACCCAAGAGCGTGACGGCGCTCAGGTCTATATCGTCCGCAAGACCTGACAGCCTGACAGACCGCGAATGGAAAACCGCCGCGCCCATTGCGGAGCGCGGCGGCTTTCGTTGTGTCGCGGCCGGACCGGGATCAGCGGCCGATCGACCACCAGCCCCGGCGCTTCGGCTTGTCGGGCTTTTCCGCCGCCGGTTCGCTTGGCTGCGGCGCGGGTTCTGCCCCGGCCATGGCCGGGGCTTTCCCGCCGTTGTCAGCCGGCACGTCCGGCTTGTTTTCGGCCGAGGCGTCCTCCGGCTGGCTTGCCGATGATGCCTCGGGCGCGGCGTCGGCAGGCTGTGCCGCGGGCGCCTCCTCTTTCGGCGCGGCCGGCTTGCGGCTGGTAAAGGGCTTGCGCGCGGGCTTGGGCTTGGCGGCCTCGTCCGCCGGCGCCTCGGCCCCGGCCTGGGCGGGCTCGGTTGCCGCATCCTCCTTCGGCGCTGGCTTCTTCCGGGTCGAGGATATGCGCGTTACCTTCCGTTTTGGCTTCTCGGTTTCCGCATCGGCATCCGACGCGTCGGACGCTTTGCCATCCTCGTCGGAGCCTGCTTCGGCCTCTGCCTTGGGCGTCTTGCTGCGCGACCGGCTGGACGGCTTGCTCTTGCCCTTCGCGGGTTTCGCTTTGCCAGCGTCCTCGCCATCGGCCTGCGGCCCGGAAGCCTCGGCAGGCGCCTCCTGCGTGCTTTCCTCCGATTTGGCGTCCGATCCGCTTTCGGCCTGCGCGGGCTGCGCCTCGTCCTTGCCGTTGGTGTCCTGCGCCTGACCATCCGAACCATTGGATTTCGACTTGGACCTGCGCCGGCGACGGCGGCGTTTCTTCGGCTTCTTCTCCCCCTCGCCCTGTTCGGACTGCGCGTTGGCATCCGCCTCGTCCGCCTCGGCAGGTTCGGCCTCGTCCACCTCGTCCATCAGCGAGCTGTCCACCGACACCACCGCGGCGGTCGCTTCGGGCACGCTCCGGGTGGCCGTCTTGAACTTCTCGATCGCGAAATCGGGGCTGATCAGCATCGCGTCACCCTCGATGCGGACCGACAGGCCGTAGCGCGCCTCGATCTGGGCGACATGCTCGCGCTTCTGGTTCATCAGGAAGTTGGCGATCGCCACGGGGCATTTCACCAGCACTTCACGGGACCGGCGGCGCACGCCCTCTTCCTCGATCTGGCGCAGGATCGACAGCGCGAGGTTGTCGTCCGACCGGATCAGGCCGGTTCCGTGACAGGCCGGGCATGGCTGCGTCGTCGCCTCGATCATGCCGGGACGCAGACGCTGGCGGCTCATCTCCATCAGGCCGAAGCCCGAGATGCGCCCAACCTGGATGCGCGCACGGTCGTTCTTCAGCTTTTCCTTGAACCGCTTTTCGACCGCGTTGTTGTTCTTACGCTCGTCCATGTCGATGAAGTCGATCACGATCAGGCCGGCCAGGTCGCGCAGTCTGAGCTGACGGGCCACTTCCTCGGCGGCCTCCAGGTTGGTCTTGAGCGCGGTCTCCTCGATCGAGCCTTCCTTGGTGGCCCGGCCGGAGTTCACGTCGATCGCCACGAGCGCCTCGGTCACGCCGATCACGATATAGCCGCCCGACTTCAACTGGACGGTCGGGTTGAACATCGAGCTGAGATAGCTCTCCACCTGGTAACGGGCGAACAACGGCATCGCGTCGGCATAGTGTTTCACGTTCTTGGCGTGGGACGGCATGATCATTTTCATGAAGTCCTTGGCGATGCGGTAGCCGCGTTCGCCTTCGACAAGAACCTCGTCGATCTCGCGATTGTAAAGGTCGCGGATCGACCGCTTGATCAGGTCGCCTTCCTCGTAGATCTTCGCCGGCGCGATGGATTTCAGCGTCAGTTCGCGGATCTGCTCCCACAGCCGCTGGAGGTATTCGTAATCGCGCTTGATCTCGGACTTGGTGCGCTTGGCGCCCGCCGTGCGAATGATCAGGCCCGCGCCGCGCGGCACATCGATCTCGTTCGCGATTTCCTTGAGCTTCTTGCGGTCCGCCGCGTTGGTGATCTTGCGCGAGATCCCGCCGCCACGCGCGGTGTTGGGCATCAGCACGCAATAGCGGCCGGCCAGCGACAGGTAGGTGGTCAGCGCCGCCCCCTTGTTGCCGCGCTCTTCCTTGACGACCTGCACCAGCAGGATCTGGCGCACCTTGATGACTTCCTGGATCTTGTACCGGCGCGGGCGCGGCTTGCGCGAGGGGCGAATATCCTCGCTGTCGTCGTCATCGGCGACCGATTCAATCGAATCGTCCTTGGCCGAGGCATCCGACCGCCGATTGCCGCGCGTGTCCTCCGCATCGTCATCCCGTGCGTCGTCGTGATACGCGTGGTCCGGTTGTGCGGCGGCATCGGACTTGGCGACGTCGTCCGACGCGCCGTCCTTACCATTGTCCGTGGGTTCCTCGACCGGGGTTTCGCCCACCAGTTCCATGGGCGAGGTGCCCTCGGGCACCGCACCCTCAAGGTCGATGGTCTCCATCCCGGCAACGTCATCGCCACTGTCCGTGTCGTCGGACTGAACCACCGCGTCCTTGTCGTCGGCCTTGGCGGCCTTCGACCGCGACCGGCTCGAGCGTTTCGGCTTGGGCTTGTCCTCTTCCTCATCGCGGGCGCGCATAGCCTCGGCATAGGCGCGCTCTTCCTCGATCAGCTTTTCGCGATCCGCGACAGGAATCTGGTAATAATCGGGGTGAATTTCCGAAAACGCCAGGAACCCGTGCCGGTTGCCGCCGTAATCGACAAAGGCCGCCTGCAGCGAGGGTTCGACCCGTGTTACCTTTGCAAGATAGATGTTGCCGGCAAGCTGCCGTTTGTTCTCGGACTCAAAATCGAATTCCTCGACCTTGTTTCCATCCACCACCACGACGCGGGTCTCTTCCGCGTGGGTGGCATCGATAAGCATTTTCTTGGCCATGTTTTCCGTTCGCTCCACGGCATCGCGGCGCGCCCCGGCGGGGCGCCCGGATGGGGTGGATCTGTGTTGGGGGCGATACTGCACACGGAGCCCGCAGACACGCCGTGCGGCGGTCTTGCTGTGTCATATGTCCGTTGTGCGCCTTGCATCGCGGTTCTTGGTCTCCGGCCCGGCAAAGGGGCCAACTCAGAGCCTGCGCGATCCGGTCGGTTGATCCGGGGCAGGCATGTTTGCGGCCCGTCGGTGCCGGGCCTGATCGGTCTGTCCAAGGTGGCGGGCGCGATTTTCGCGCCGCGCGGCCTGAAACAGCGAAACTCTGTTCACGGGCGTGCCCGCCGGGCACACATCTCGTCCCCCTAGATAGAGCGAATTGACCCCAAGTGACAATGGCAAATCTGCGTCCGGTTGCATCCCGCAGGCCGCCGATGGCCGCAAATCCCTGCAAAAGTTGGGGTCTGCCCCCCGCAGCAGCGGACCAGCGGCATCGCCCTGCCCCGGGGCCGTCATGCCTCAGTCGAGGTAATCGGAGCGTTGCAGCCCGTACTTGGCCATTTTCTCGTTCAGCGTCCGGCGCGGCAGGCAAAGCTCCTCCATCACCGCCGCGATCGAGCCCTTGTGGCGCCGCATGGTGTTGTCGATCAGCATCCGCTCGAACGCTTCGACGTATTCCTTGAGCGGCTTGCCCTCGGTCGTCATCACGGGCTGCATTTCCTGATGGTCCGACATCAGTAGCGAGGCAATCGTGCCGCTGCCGCGCCGCGCCTGCAGAACGGCGCGTTCGGCGACGTTGAACAGCTGCCGGACATTGCCGGGCCACGGCGCCTGCAAAAGCTGCGCGGCCTCCTGCGCGGACACCTGCGGCGCCTCGCAGCCGTAATCATCCGCGAACTGCTCGGCAAAGCGGGTGAAAAGCGTCAGGATATCCTCGCCGCGCTGGCGCAGCGGGGGCACGGTGATGCGCAGGCTGGCCAGCCGGTAGAACAGGTCGGCACGTAGCGCGTCTTCGCAGGTGCGGTCCTGTTCCTGCATGTTCGAGATCGCGACGATCCGGGTTTCCGGCGGCGTGCCTTCCTCGTTGATGAAGGTCAGCAAACGCGCCTGCACCGTCTCGCTCAGCGCGTCGATGTCTTCCAGAACCAATGTCCCGCCGCGCGCCTCCTCCACGGCCGGAAGCTGGCTGTCCTCGGGCTGAACCGGGCCGAAAAGCCGCTTGATCAGCGCGTCTTCCTCGTAGGCGGAACAGGACACCAGCACGAATTTCTTGCCCGCGCGCGAGCCCACGGCGTGCAGCGCATGGGCCACCAGCGTCTTGCCGGTGCCGGTCTCACCCTCGATCAGGACATGGCCATCGGCCTGCCCCAGATCGAGGATGTCTTCCTTCAGCCGCTCCATAACCGGGCTGGCGCCGATGAGCTTCTTCATCAATTGCCCGCCATCCGACAATTCGCGGCGCAGCGCGCGGCTGTCCAGAGTCATGCGCCGGGCGGTGGCGGCCTTTTTCGCCAGCTGGTTCATCTTGTCGGGGTTGAACGGTTTTTCCAGGAAGTCGTAGGCGCCCATCCGCATCGCCTCGACCGCCATCGGCACGTCACCATGGCCGGTGATCATGATGACCGGCAGGCTGGAATCCGTGCTCATCAGCTTTTTCAGGAACTGCATCCCGTCCATGCCGGGCATCTTGATGTCGGTCACCACGATACCGGGATAATCGGGGCCCAGAACCTTCAACGCTTCCTCGGCGCTTGGAAACGCCTCGGTGTCGTAACCTGACAGGGCCAGCCACTGGCTGATCGACTGGCGCATGTCCTTTTCGTCGTCGATGATCGCGATTTTCATGGCGCTCGGCATGAGGTCACTCCGCTGCACGGGTCTCTTCGGTCAAGATAGGAAGCTGCATCTCGAATACAGCCCCCCCGCCCGGCGCGTTGCGCGCCGTCAGGCGGCCTCCTAGGTCGTTGACGATCCCGGAGGAAATGGCAAGGCCCAGCCCCACCCCGTCGCCGGGCTGCTTGGTGGTGTAGAACGGCTCGAAGAGGTTGTCGAAATCCTCGATGCCGTGGCCGTTGTCGCGCACGGTCAGCACCGCGGTTTCCCCGGCGGCGAGCAGGATGTCGATGGCCGGCTCGTCCACCCCTTCGGTCGCGTCCATGGCGTTGCGCAGAAGGTTGATCATCACCTGTTCGATCCGCACCCGGTCGGCCATGACCAGCACCGGTTCCTCCGGCAAGGTCCGGGTGATGTTGACCTCGCGCTGGCGCAGTTGCGGCTCCATCATCGACAGGGCCGAGGACAGCGCATCACCAAGATTTACGGGCTCGAACGTGTCCCCACTCTGGCGGGCATAGGATTTGAGCTGCCGGGTGATCGAGCCCATCCGCTCCAGCAGGTCGTCGATCCGCTGGAACGACGACAGCGCCTCGTCGGGGCGGTTGCGGTTCAGCAGCAGCCGCGCCCCGGCCAGGTAGGTTTTCATCGCCGCAAGCGGCTGGTTCAATTCGTGGCTGACCGCCGCCGACATCTCGCCAAGCGCGGCCAGTTTCGAGCTTTGCGCCAGCGTCTGTTCGGCCACGGCAAGGTTCTCCTGCACCCGTTCGCGTTCGGCGATTTCCCGCTGCAGCCTTGCGTTCAATGCGCGAAGCTCTGCCGACTCGCGCTGAAACAGCGCCATGCGCAGCGCCGTCTTGCGATTGAGGAACCAGAAGGCCAGCGCCAAGAGAATCGCGAAACCCATGATCTCGAGCGCCAGGAACCCGTTCACCTTTTCGCGCACGCTGGCATAGGTTGTGAAACTGGCGATCCGCCAGCCGCGGAACGCCACGCGGCCTTCGACGCGCATCACCGCCTCGCC
>JAASSQ010000160.1 GCA_021767845.1 Roseovarius sp.
GGGCCGCGGCGCCGCGGCCCTGAGGCCTCCTGCCGGCCGGCGGCCTACGTCCCGCTTACTGGCAGCGTTTCTCGGCTTCTTCGAACGCGGCGGTATAGCCCAGCAGCGAGAACGTGTCCTTGGTGGTGGTGCCGCGGCTGGAGCGCGCGGTCAGGACCGCATCGACGCCGCGTTTCATCGCCGCGACGATCTTGGCGTCATCGGCCGTGGTGGCGGCCCAGGCCCATTCGCCCTCGGTGAACATCTCGAACTCGTCGTCACCGATGGTGAGATTGACGGTCGAACCGCTGGCAAACGGATAACCGCCGGTGAACGACACCTGCCCCTTCACGTCCTTGTCGGGGTGGAAAGACGTAATCAACAGGATGTCGCCCCGGCGCACCGCCACGACACGGCCATCCTTGGTGTTGACGGTCTCGGTGGGCGCGGACACCACCCAGCACGTTTTCGGATCGTTTTCCTCGAAAACGCTCCATGCCGTTTCCGCGGCGACCTGGTTGCTGCTTTCTTCCTGTGCCCAAACACCGGTTGCCGCCAGGGCCAGAAAGGCGCCGGCGCAGCCGCGAACGATAAGTGATACCATATGTCCAGCCTCCAAGCTGTCCTGAGCCTCAATTTCAAGGGCCGCGCCCCTCCGTTCGGGGAGTTGTGTCTTGCGCGGTCATGCCAAACTCGACATTGCAATATTAGCCCGAAACAGGCGAGACATGAAAGACACGATTGGCGGAAAACCGCACAGCGCAGACGACCGGAGGCCCGATGACCGATCCCGTTGAAATGACTGAAATTTGGCGTGGGCCGGTGGCCGAAAGCGTGCATCGCGGCCACGCCGTGATCTGCGACGAGACCGGCGCGCTCGTCGAGGCCTGGGGCGACCCGCAGGCGACGGTTCTGCCGCGCAGTTCGGCCAAGATGATCCAGGCGCTTCCGCTGCTGGAAAGCGGCGCGGCGGACGCGCGCGGATTGACAACCGAACACCTTGCACTCGCCTGTGCCTCGCACCAAGGCGCAGAGATCCATACCAGCCGGGTGCGCGCCTGGATGGACGATCTCGGCCTGACCGACAACGATTTCCGCTGCGGCCCCCACATGCCCAAGGACGAGCAGGCCCAGCACGCGCTGATCCGCGCCGGGAAAGCGCCCTGCCAGGTGCACAACAACTGTTCCGGCAAACATGCGGGCTTCCTGACCCTGGCCCGGCACATGGGCCAGGGCCCCGAATACGTGGAACCCGACCACCCGGTGCAGAAAGCCTGCCTGGCCGCGTTCGAGGAGACCACGGGAGAGACCAGCCCCGGTTTCGGGATCGACGGCTGCTCGGCCCCGAATTTCGCCACGTCGCTGCATGGCATGGGCCGGGCAATGGCCCGGTTCGCCGCCGCCGAGGAAGGCCGCAGCGCACGCGACGGCGCCGCGGTCCGGCTGCGCGAGGCGATGATGGCGCATCCCGACCTGGTCGCGGGCGAGGGGCGCGCCTGCACCGAACTGATGCGCGCCTGCACCGAACCCGTGGCACTGAAGACCGGGGCCGAGGCATTCTTTGTCGCGATCCTGCCGCGCCGCAAGATGGGCATCGCGCTCAAGATCGTGGATGGCGGCACGCGGGCGGCGGAATGCACGATCGCGGCGCTTCTGGTGCGGCTGGGCGTTCTGGACGCCGACCACCCTGCCACGCGCAAATTCATGAATGCCCCGATCACGAATTGCCGCGGCATCGTAACGGGAACGATTCGACCGTCGATCGCGCTTCTCTGAGCGGCGGGGCGGGTTTCTGCCGAAGCCGGCGCAGCCGCCGGATTTGCGGGGTTCCGCGCAAATCCGCGCGGACGGCGGGCGGCATCCCGCCAGCATGGCGCGTGCCCCCGCCTGACGGCGGCGAAGCGCCGACAACCCTCTGCGATTCCAGCCTTTTTCCGCGACTTTGCGACCCTTGCGACGATTGCTGGCGACAAGCGCGCCGTGCTGTCCCACGTTGTGTGGCAGAGGGCGATGCGGCCCTCGAGTGAAAGCAACGAGAAAGGAAGTTTCCCATGTTCAAGACAACGACTGCCGCCACCTTCGCTTTTGCCCTGGCCCTGCCGGGCGCCGCCCTGGCCGAAATGGGTGCGAAGATGGATGCCGATGGCGACGGCGCGGTGACCATGTCGGAATTCCAGGCCGCCTATCCCGACGCCGAAGCCGGCACCTTCTCGGCAGTGGACACCAATGCCGATGGCGCGCTGAGCGAGGACGAGATCGCCGCCGCGCAAGAGGCCGGCAAACTGCCCGAAACGTCCTCAGAAGGTTGACAGCCCCGCCTTTCGGGACCACCGGGGGCGCACCGCGGGTGCGCCCCTTTCCTTTTGCGACAAGCGTCAGTCGGGCTTTTGCAGCATCCGGCCCAGGGGGCGGCCGGCCAGCACGTGCACATGCAGATGCGGCACTTCCTGCACCCCGTTTTCGCCTGCGTTCGAGATCATGCGGAAGCCGCCCTCCGCCACGCCCTTCATGCGGCACACCTCGCCGATGGCGCGGGTATAGTCGAGGATTTCGGCATCGCTCGCCTCCTGCGCGAAATGATCGTAGCAGACATACGGCCCCTTCGGGATCACCAGCACATGCACCGGCGCCTGCGGCTGGATGTCGTTGAAGGCAAGGCTGTGTTCGGTCTCCAGCACCGTGTCGTTCGGGATCTCGCCGCGCAGGATCCGGGCAAAGATGTTCTGGTCGTCATAGGCGTAGGGCATTATGAAATCCTCAATCCGCAAAGAGGTGATCGGTCTGGGCGACCTGTAGCGCCTTGTCCGGGCCGATATCAAGAAACCGGGCCAGCAGGCCGGCATGGGCCTCGGCCTCGTCGCCCTCGCGCAGGATCAGGTGGTTCTCGAAATCGCCGTCGCGGATGCGGTCGCTTTCGAAATTGATGTCGCCGCGGATCGTGGGCAGCAGGCGTTCCAGCGTTTCGCGCGGGGTCTGTTCCCCGGCAAGCCCCACGCGCATCGCGTGACCGATCAGGTAGTCGTCGGAAAAGCTGCACTGCACTTCCAGGATTTTCGTCACCGACCGGTCGCTGGCGAAATCCTGCAACAGGTCCAGGTTGGCCGGGTCCATGCAGACGATCAGCCGGTCGGTATCGAAATAGTCGAACAGCATCCGCATCAGCGCGCGGCGGTGGCGCGTGCGTTTGCCCAGGCTGGCCTGGATGCCGCCCAAGTCGGGCAGCGCGGTGTCTTCCTCGTTGAAGAGGTATTCGATCGCGGGGACATTGGTGACCTGCCGGATGGCCTCCAGCAGGCGCTTGGCGACATGCCATTTCTTGCACACCACGATCAGCAGTTCACGGTCGCGCCCAAGCGTGCTTTCGGTTTCCCAGAACCGGCTGGCAAAGCGCCGCCCGATCCGGCCGCGCCCGGTGAGGAACTTGAACAGGCTGCGCCCCTCGTCGGAGATCTTGAACTCGGCCGTGTCGTCGGCATAGAGCGCGCCGAGCCGCGACTTGAGCTCTTTCGCCTCGGGGCTGATCTTGCGGGCGAAAAGCGCATCCTGGCTGAGCAGCAGGTCGTAATGGTCGTTGTAGAATGTCACCGGCATCCCGTAATCGGTGAACATCAGGAATGTCAGGGTGCGGCAGCGGATCTCGCTTTCCGGCACGAGATGGCGCACGAGCGTCTGGAAGAAGGTCTCGTCGGGGATCCAGGTGGTGCGGAAAAAGCGCATCACGTCGCGTCGCTTGCGGGTGAAATCGAGGATCCATTCGATCGTGCGGCGGCGCAGGCACCACCATTGGCTGCCGATCTGCACCTGGATGTCTTCGGGGATCTTCCGGGTCAGGCCCAGCCTTTTCTGCAAACCGAACGAAGCGTAGAAGCGGCGGCTTTGCGTGCGCTCGTTGAAGAAATGGCGGTAGATCAGCCGCTCTTCCTTCATGCCGGTCTTGATCCAGTCACTTTCGAAGAAATCGAAACTTTCGATGAAATCGGCGTCGTCGGCATCGAGAAACTCATGCGCGTAGCGTGCCGACTTGATCGCCGCGCAATCGCCCGACAGCATGTAGAAATGCGTGGCGCGCGGAAAGGCATCGACCGCCGCCTCGACCGCGTAAAGCGAGGCCTGCACCAGCGACCATTCCCCCCAGCCACATTTGATGCGCTTGCGCGAGAAGGTGACGTTGGGGTTGTCGGCCAGCGCCTTGCGGATCTTCCGGTAATGCTCGGGCTTGGCGCGCGCGTCGAAGTGAATCGCCATGTAATCGCCCGCCGCCGTGAGCATCCGCGCCTGGCCAATGATCGCGTCGGGGTCCTTGTGACACAGAAGTATGAACGCGATCCTTGCCATTTCCGAAACAAAACGCCGACAGCTGCTGCAACCGTTTACAGTGATAGAGGTGAACGGGAATTGAATAAACAGGCTTTCTCTGCTTTTTTAATCGGATAGAAACCATCTGCCCCGACAAGGTGGCGGAAAAGCGGAGGCGGCGGGCATGGGTTTTCCCGGAACGTGGATGACCGAAAGCGAAAGTGTGGTGTATCGCGTGGTGCCCAAATGCGCCTGCTCCACCATCGGCCAGATCATGTACTACTCCGATCACGGCGAGTTCTTCGACGGTGACATCCATGACGCCACCGGCGGGATGCACAAATGGGCGATCGAGGACAGCCAACCGCTCATCACCCGCAACGTCACGTCGCACGGCTCCTACGCCTTCACCTGCGTGCGCAACCCCTACACCCGCATCCTGTCCAGCTTTTTCGACAAGATTTGCGGCATCCAGCGCAACGGCAAACGCTATCGCGGGAAGCTGGTGCCGCTGCTGATCCAGAAATACGGGATCGACGTGGGCGGCGAGGACGGCAAGCAGGAGTTCGACCAGGTCAAGAGCTTCCGGCGCTTCCTGCTGTTCGCCCGCGACACGATCCGCTGGCGCCGCCCGATGGATCCCGACATTCACTGGTCGGCCATGTCGGGCCATGTCTCGACCTTCATCGTGAACGGCGGCACCTACGACAAGATCTTCTGGACCGAGACCTTCAACGACGGGATGCAGGAGGTGCTGGACGCGATCTCGACGCCGCATGAGGTGGACCTGGCCACCATCCCGCGCTTCAACGAGTCAGAGGGCCACGGCCCCAAGCGTGCCCACCCGGTCGAAGACTATTTCGACGATCTCGCGATGCATCTCGTCTACGAGATCTACCACCGCGATTTCGACCTGTTCAAATACGACTTCGAGAACCCCGCGAACAAGATGCCGATCGGCGAGATCGACCTTGACGAAGTGCACGCGAAACTGGGCGAGTAACCCGGCCTCGTACATCCTTCTACGCCCGCATCGTTGGCCTTGGGGGGCGCGCCATAAGGGGCGTTGCCCCTCTTGGCCTGCGGCCAATTCACCCCAGGGTATTGCAACCAAGAAGAAGCCGGAAAGGGTTTCTTAACACTGAGCTGTCACACTGTCCGGGCGGTACAGGCTGGGGAGCCGATGACCGCCCAAGGAGAAGCCGCCCCCGGGGCCCCGGTCTGCATCGGACACAACTCCGACCGAACGCCGCGGCCCCGGGGGCGCACCCTTGGCCTTCTTCTTGTTCTTGGCAAAAATACCCAGATCCCGCCGGTGCCACCCGCACAGGCGCCACGCGTCGAGCGCAACGCCGGCGGATGCCGCCGGGGGCGAGGTGTCAGATCAGACCTTCGGCGCGGAACATGGCCTTTACATCGGCCTCGGGGCGGGCGCCGTAATGGCCGATCACCTCCGCCGCAGCGATGCAGCCCATGCGGCCCGCGACATCGAGCGCCTGTCCGGTGGCAAGCCCGTAGAGAAAGCCTGCGGCGAACTGGTCGCCCGCGCCGGTGGTGTCCAGCGGCGTGACGCGCCGAACCGGCACGGTCACGCTGTCGTTCTCCTTCACGATGACCACGTCATGGCCCGAGCGCGTGCAGACGATCAGCCCGCTGTCGGCGGCGGCCTGTTCCAGCGCCGCGCCGAGGTCTTCCGTCTCATATAGCGCACACCATTCGTGTTCGTTGCCCAGAACGTAATCCAGTTCGGTTACGAGCTTGCGGAAATCCGTGCGGTGGCGATCCACGCAGAACGGATCGCTGAGCGTGATGCCGGCCATGCCGCCCGCAGCGCGGCAGGCGCGCGCGGCGGCGAGAAACGCCTCTTTCCCCTTGGGCTTGTCGAACAGGTACCCTTCGAGAAACAGAAGCTCGGCCTGCCCGGCAACGTCTTCGTCAACATCGTCGGGGCCAAGCTCGGCCGAGATGCCGAGGTAGGTGTTCATCGACCGTTCGCCATCGGGCGAAACGAAGATCATCGACCGCGAGGTCGGCAGCTCTCCGTCCGGCACCGGGGCGTTGACGAAATCGGTGCCCTCGCGCGTCATCGCGTCGGCGTAGTAATTGCCCAGCTCATCATCGTGCACCCGCCCGATGAAGCCGGTCCTGAGCCCCAGCGCCCCCAGCCCCGCGATCGTGTTGGCGACGGATCCGCCCGGCATCTGCGTTCGGTTCTGCATCTGCTCGAACAGGAATTCGCCGCGTTCCTGTTCGACAAGCTGCATGACGCCCTTGTCCACTCCCATGCGGGTCAGGAAATGGTCATCACATTGGCTGATGACATCGACAACGGCATTGCCGATGCCGACGGCCTGGTACTTGGTCATTGGGTCTTGTCCTCGAATTGGCAGAGATCGCGGATGATGCAGGTGGGGCACATCGGCTTGCGCGCCTTGCAGTGGTAGCGGCCGTGCAGGATCAGCCAGTGATGCGCGTGCTGTTGGAAATCCACGGGAATGTTGTCTTCGATGGCGCGCTCGACGGCCACGACATCCTTGCCCGGGCAGA
>JAASSQ010000161.1 GCA_021767845.1 Roseovarius sp.
ACCGGCGAGGCGCTGTTTCGCGAGCTGGGCCTGTCGGAGACGGACGACGACGCGCGGCTGATCGCGGCGATGGCCGCGCATCCCCGGCTGATCGAGCGGCCCATCGTCCTTGCCAATGGCCGCGCGGCGATCGGCCGGCCGCCCGAGCGGGTGCTGGAGATCCTGTAAGTGCTTTGCAGGGCGCGGCCCCCGGCCTAGATTGGCGTGAAACCAGACCGGAGCCGGAGACGCGATGAGCCGGGACGACACGCGCGCAGAGCACAAGCACGGGCCCCTGGGCTGGATCGACGCGGTGGTGTTCGATCTGGCACGGCAGATGCGCTGGACGTTCCTGCCGCCCCTGATGGTCTATTTCGCGGCCGGGTTCTCGGGGCTGACCGGGATCGTTGGCACGTTCTTCGTCAAGGAATACCTGGATCTGTCGGCCGCCTACCTGGCCGGTCTGGCGTTCTGGGCGGGGCTGCCCTGGGCGCTCAAGATGCCGCTGGGGCACCTGGTGGACATCATCTGGAAATGGAAATGGCTGCTGGTCTACCTGGGCGCGGGGCTGATCGCGCTGAGCATGATCATCATGTACCTCGTCATCACCGAGCGCGAGATGATGGAAGCGGTCATGCCGATCAGCGCGTGGTACATCACCTCGTTCCTGCTGAGCCCCTGCGGGCTGGTGATCCAGGACGCGGTGGCCGATGCCATGTCGGTGGAGGCCGTGCCGCGCGTGGATGCCGAGGGCGCCCCCATTCCCGAGGACCGCGCGCGCGCCATGCATGTGACCATGCAGACGCTGGGGCGGTTCGCGCTGATTTCCGGCACGGTCGCGGTGGCCCTGATGAACATCTACATGTTCCGTGGCATCGAGGACATGGACGCCGCCGCCAAGGCCGACACCTATGCCATGATCTATCTGCTGGCGCTGTCGATCCCGCTGGTCTCGGTCTCGGGCGTGATGCTGGCGGGGATCCAGAAATACCGGGCGCGCCACGATCTTCTGTCCCGCGGCCTGACCCCGGCGGAGGCCGATGCGCTGTTCGAGCGCCCCGACGAGGACACCCGCCCGAACCCGTGGTATTTCATCGGCGGCGGCGCCTTTGTCGCGCTGACGCTGGCGGTGGGGCTGGGACAGGTCCCCTACAGCCAGGAGATCGTCTTCGCGGGCTCGATGGCGATCGTGCTGCTGCTGATGCGCCAGTTGGTCGCCGCTCTGACGCCCGCGCAGGCGCGGGCGCTGGTGGGCACGGCGACGATCATCTTCATGTTCCGCGCGGTGCCGCGGCCCGGCGACGGGATCACCTGGTTCAACATCGACGTGCTGGGCTTCGACCAGCAGTTCCTGTCGGTGCTGTCGCTCATCACCTCGGTGTTGACGCTGGTGGGGATGGTGCTGTTGCGCCCGCTGATGGCGGAAAAGCCGATCGTGTGGATCATCGCCATGCTGACCGTGGCGGGCGGGGTTCTGACGCTGCCGAATATCGGGCTGTATTACGGCATCCACGAGGTCACCGCGCCGCTGACCGGGGGCGTGGTGGATGCGCGGTTCATCGCGATCCTGGACACGGCGATCGAATCGCCGCTGGGCCAGGTGGCGATGATCCCGATGCTGGCCTGGATCGCGCGCAACGCGCCCTCGGACCTCAAGGCCACGTTCTTCGCGGTCATGGCATCCTTCACCAACCTGGCGCTGTCGGCCTCGAGCCTGACGACCAAGTATCTCAACCAGGTGTTCACCGTGACCCGCGAGGTGACCGACCCCGAGACCGGCGCGGTGACGGTGCCGGCGGATTATTCGGAACTGGGGATGCTGCTGATCGTGGTGACGGCGATCACCGTGGGGGTGCCGCTGCTGGTGATCTGGATCGTGCAGAACTCGGCCCTGCGCACCGAGGATTGAGGAACGGCCCGGCCGCGAGGGGCGGGACATGCGAGGGGCCAGCCCCTCGCGCTCCCCAAGATATTTTCAAACAGAAGAAGGGGCCTGCGCGACGGCGCGTTCGAGCGCGGGGTAGCGCAGGCCGAGTGTGACGGCGCGGGCGGTGAAGCTGACCAGCAGCGCGGCCCAGAGGCCGTGATTGCCCAAGGCCGGCAGCAGCAGGGCCACGGCCGCCACGTAGGCCGCGAGGCTGAGCGCCATCATGTTGCGCATGTCGCGGGTGCGGGTCGCGCCGATGAAGATGCCGTCGAGCATGTAGGAGGCCAGCCCGAAGACCGGCGCGACCACCATCCAGGGCAGGTAGAGCCGCGCGGTTTCCTGCACCGGCTGGTTTTTCGCCATCAGGTCGATGATCGCCGGACCAAGCAGGCCGAAGGCGAGCGCGAGGCCGATCACCGAGATGAGGCCCCAGCCGCTGGACAGAAGCGCGGCGCGGCGCAGGCGGGCGACCTGGGACCGGCCGACGGCCTGGCCCACGAGAGCTTCGGCCGCGAAGGCGAAGCCGTCGAGCGCGTAGGCGGTGATCTGCAGGAATTGCAGCAGCACCTGGTTGGCCGCGAGCGTCACGTCGCCGAACCCCGCGCCGAGGAACAGGAAGGACACGAAGATGCCCTGCAGCATGAGCGAGCGCAGCAGGATGTCGGAATTGACCTGCGCCATGCGTTTGAGGGCCGGCCGGTCGAACACGCGGACCCAGTCGCGCCACGCGGGCACCGCGAAGGCCTCGCGGCAGAGCCAGAGCGCCAGCGCGAGCCCGCTCCATTCGGCGATGAAGGTGGCGAAGGCGACGCCCTCGACCCCCCAGCCGAGGCCGAGGACGAACCAGACATCGAGCGCGATGTTGAGCCCGTTCATGGCGACCTGCACGGCCAGCACCGCGCGGGTGCGTTCCAGCGCGATCAACCAGCCCGTGACGCCGTAAAGTGCAATGATGGCCGGGGCGCTCCAGACCCGGATGGAGAGATAATCCTGCGCCAGCGACTCGACCTCGGCGCTGGCGGGGGCAAGCTGGAAGGCCGCCCAGAAGAGCGGCACCTGCAGCGCGATCACCGCCGCACCGGCCACGCCCGCCACCATCAGCGCGCGGGTGAGCATCGCCGCCACCTCGCCCCGGCAGCCGGCGCCGTGGGCCTGGCTGGTCAGCCCGGTCGTGCCCATCCGCAGGAAGCCGAACACCCAATAGAGCGCCGAGAGGATCACCGCGCCGACGCCGACCGCGCCGATCGGCGCGGCCTGCCCCATCTGACCCACCACGCCGGTATCGACCGCACCGAGGATCGGCACGGTGATGTTGGCCAGCACGATCGGGATGGCGATCTTCAGGACCCGGCGGTGCGTGATCGCCTGAACGGCGGTGTCAGCCATCGCGGCTTGGCATCAGGAAATGGCCCGACGCCTGCGCGAAGGGCCGCGCGCGGTTGTCCTGCCAGGCCTCGACATGGACCGAGGCGTAGCGGCGGCCCGAGCGCGTGACCTGCGCGCGCGCATAGGCATCGCGCGGCAGGCCCGAGCGCAGGTAATCGACGGTGAAGTCGATGGTCTTGGGCAGGCGCGGCAGCTTGCCCTGCGACAGGTCGTCGGGATCGAGCGTGCCGGTTTCGATGTCGTCCCACAACATCGACCAGCTGAGCCCGATGATGGCCGTCACCTCCAGGAACGCCGCCGTCGCGCCGCCGTGCAGGGCGGGCAGAAGCGGGTTTCCGATGAGTTTGTCCTCGAACGGCATGACCGCGGTCAGCTCGTCCCCGCGCCGGTCGAACTCGATCCCGAGAAACCGGATATAGGGCACGCCGTGCACGAGCGCGCCGAGCGCCGCGTCGCGGCGTTGCTTGACCACCTGGACGGGTTCGGGACGGGGGCGCGCCATCACGTCGCCTCCACCGTGAAGGTGCCGGTCGCGGTGGCGACGGGGCGGTCGGCATCGTCGTCCATGGCGCGGGCGCGCACGAAGGCCACCGAGCGCGTGATGTGGTAGCATTCGGCCTGCGCGCGGATGCGCTGCCCCGGCGTGGCGGGGCGCATGTAGTCGATGCGCAGGTCAATCGTGGCCGTTGCGCCGGGGTTTTTCGGATGGCTCATGGCGGCGGCGCCGCAGCAGGTATCCATAAGCGCCGAGACCGCGCCGCCGTGAATCACGCCGGTATCGGGGTCACCGATGAAGCGTTCGTCGTAATCCATCACGATTTCGGCCGTGCCCTCGCCGATTCCGGTCAGTTCCATCCCGAGCGCGCGGGAATGGGGAATGGCGGTGATGAACTGCTCGGCGATCCTGGTCTTGTCCACGCTCATGCGGGTGTCGCGCCCCTTGCGGTTGGTGTCGCGCCCTTTATGGGCCCGAATGCCCGCGCGCTGCAAGGGCGGCGGTTGCCCTTGGCGCGGGGCGGGTCTAGGTTCGGCGCCAAGGAGTAGCGAGCCGATGTCAGACACACGCCTGTCGTTCAAGGAGATGTGCGCGAAATTCGACGTGACGCCGCGCACCTTGCGCTATTACGAGTATATCGAGTTGCTCAGCCCCGAGCGCGAGGGCCGTGCGCGGTTCTACGGCCCGCGCGAGATCGCGCGGATGACGTTGATCCTGCGCGGCCGCCGGTTCGGCTTTGCGCTGGAAGACATCCGGCAATGGCTGCTGATCTACGAGCACGAGGGCACCGAGGCGCAGATGCAGACCTGGCTGGAGCTGGCCGACCGCCAGCTTGCGGAACTGGCCGAGCAGAAAGCGCAGCTGGAAGACACCATAGCTGAGCTGAAGGCGCTGCGCGACGAAACCAAGGCCAGCTTGACCTGATGTTCAGCCACGTCATGCTGGGCGCGCGCGACCTGAAGGCGATGGTCGGCTTTTACGATGCCGTTCTGGCGCCGCTGGGGCTGGAGCGGGACGAGGTGCCGGACGCGGCCGGACCGGGCGGCGTGATCTGGTATGTGCCGGGCCGCCGCTGGCCGCAATTCGCGATCCGAAAGCCGCTGGACGGACGCCCCGCGACGGCTGGCAACGGGGTGCAGGTAAGCTTTGCCGCGCGCGATGCCGAAACCGTCGCAGCCTGCTGGCGCGCCGCACTCGCGCATGGCGGCAGGGATGAAGGCCGCCCCGGCCCGCGGCCGCGCTATGCCGAGGATTTCCACGCCGCGTATTGCCGCGACCCCGAGGGCAACAAGCTGTGTTTCGTGCACGCCGGCGGCATGGAGGGCTGCGCCCTGCCCCTTCGTGGCGACGATTGACGCGGACAGAACGCCATTGCGGTCGCGCCGCGCCGCCAGCGGCGGTGACGGAAAATTGCGCGGGCCAATGCCTTACCTTGCTTGATCTTACGTCAATTTCAAAGTGACGTGACGTATCTCTTACGTCAAGGTGATCGGCTGTTGTAGCCATGGTGTCGAATGTCCACGTCCGCGGCAGAGAAACATGACGGGCCGACACATGATGACCGATGACACCATGACGATCCGCCAGATGTGCGACGCGTTCGACGTGACGCCGCGCACCCTGCGGTTCTACGAATCCAAGGAGCTTCTGTTCCCCCGCCGCGAGGGGCAGAAACGCCTGTTCACCAAGCGCGACCGCGCGCGCCTGAAGCTGATCCTGCGCGGCAAGCGCTTCGGCTTCCGGCTGGAGGAGATCCGCCAGCTTCTCGATCTCTACGACAAGGGGGACCAGCAGCTTACGCAGCTGACGAAATCCTACGAGATCGCGCAGGAGCGGCTGGCCGAGCTGGAACGGCAACGCGACGAACTGACCGCCGCGATCGTCGATCTGAAAGACCAGATGCGGTGGGGCGAGAAGATGATCGACTCGATCCGCCAATCGAAAGACGCCGCCGAGTAACCCGGCGAAAGACCAAGGGAGAGAGCCATGCCGACCTACACCCCGCCCATCAAGGACATGCAATTCGTGCTGCACGACGTTCTGAACGTCTCGGCCTCGGATGTGCCCGGATATGACGAGTTGGACCGGGGGTTCACCGCGGCCGTGCTGGAAGAGGCCAGCAAGATTGCCGCCGACGTGCTGGCGCCGCTGAACCCGGTGGGCGACAGGCAGGGCTGCACGCTGGAGAACGGCGTGGTGCGCACGCCCGACGGGTTCAAGGAGGCCTTCGACAAGGTGCGCGAGGGCGGCTGGACCGCGCTGGATTGCGACCCTGATTATGGCGGGCAGGGCCTGCCCTACCTGGTCTCGACGGCGGTGGGCGAGATGTTCTCCTCGGCCAACATGGCGTTCAACATGTACCAGGGCCTGACGCATGGCGCCTATAACGCGATCCATGCCCACGGCAGCGACGCGCAGAAGCGGACATACCTGCCCAAGATGGTCAGTTGCGAATGGGGCGGCACCATGAACCTGACCGAGCCGCATTGCGGCACCGACCTGGGCCTGATCCGCACCAAGGCCGTGCCCAACGACGATGGCAGCTATGCGATCACCGGCCAGAAGATCTGGATCTCGGCCGGGGAGCACGACATGTGCGAGAACATCATCCACCTCGTTCTGGCCAAGCTGCCCGATGCGCCCGAGGGCGTGAAGGGCATCAGCCTGTTCATCGTGCCCAAGTTCATGGTCAACGAGGATGGCAGCCTTGGCGCGCGCAACGCGCTGTCCTGCGGGGGGCTGGAAGAAAAGATGGGCATCCACGGCAACGCCACCTGCGTCATGAACTACGATGGCGCGACCGGGTTCCTGGTAGGCGAGCCGCACAAGGGGATGCGCGCGATGTTCACGATGATGAACGAAGCGCGGCTCGGCGTGGGCCTGCAGGGCTACGCGCAGGGCGAGGTCGCCTATCAGAACGCGCTCGGCTTTGCGCTGGACCGGCTGCAGGGCCGCGACGTGACCGGCACGCAAGCCCCCGACAAGCCCGCCGATCCGATCATCGTCCACCCCGATGTGCGC
>JAASSQ010000162.1 GCA_021767845.1 Roseovarius sp.
ACGCGGGCGCGTGGCGTCATCGGCCCGGTCGGTGGCCAGCGCCAGACCGGCGGTCTGCGTCATGTGCAGCCCCAGCCCCGTCATCAGGAAGGCCAGCGCTGCCAGAACCTCGCCCGCCCAGGACGGGCCGACCGCCTGCTGCCCCGACAGCACCAGCAGGGCGAACGGCATCACCGCTAGCCCGCCCATCTGCCACAGCGATCCGAACCACAAATAGGGGATGCGCTTCCAGCCGATCGCGCTGCGATGCGTGTCCGAGCGGAAGCCCAGCAGCGTGCGGAACGGCGCGATCAGCACCGGCAGCGCGATCATCACCGCCACGATGGTCGCCGGCACCGACAGCTCCACGATCATCACCCGGTTGAGCGTGCCCAGCAGCATCACGGTCGCCATGCCCACCGACACCTGGAACAGCGACAGCCGCAGAAGCTGGCCCATCGGCAGCCCCGCGCTGGCGGCATCCGCGAAGGGCAGGATGCGGGTCGTCATCCGCATCAGCGGCGAGGGGCGGCGGGCCGTCATGACGAAAGCTCCATCGCCTGCGAGATGTAGAAGCCCACGCTGATCCGATCGAGCGCGCTCAGCGTGCCGGGCGCGCCGGTGTCGCGCAGCGCCCGCGCCAGCGCGGCGGGGGCGTGCGGCACCATCGTGGGCGAGCGGTCGGCGCGCGGAAAGACCTGACCCACCCGCCACATCGCCATCAGAAGCGGTGTGCGCGGCGCGACGGTGAACACGATCCGGCCGCTGGTGCGCGCGGCCAGCGTGGCCAGCGCGCGGGCGATATCGCCGCGCGTGTAATAGATCAGGCTGTCCATCGCGACCACGTGATCAAAATGACCCAGCGAGTCCGCCAGCATGTCGCCAGAGTGAAAGGATACCCGGATTTTTAGGGGAAAAGGCAGCCGATCTTGTGCGATTTTCACAAGCGAGGGCGAGATGTCCACCGCCACCACATCGGCCCCGCGCGCCGCCAGTTCGGCCGTCATCTGCCCCGCGCCGCAGCCCGCATCCAGCACCCGCGCGCCGGTCAGGTCACGCGGCAGTCGGGACAATATCTGTGCCCGCATCCCCTCACGCCCCGCGCGCACCGTTTCGCGGATGCGGCTGACCGGCGCATCGCTGGTCAGCCGTTCCCACGTCCGGGTGGCCGTCTTGTCGAAATAGGTCTCGACCGAGGCAAGGGTGCGGTCATAGGACATCAGTCAAACCCCAGCAGCTCGAAGATGTCGCGGTCTTCCATCGGCGCGGGCGCCAGCGGCTCGGTGCCGCGCCACAGGGTCTCGGCCAGCCGGATGTATTCTGTCCGGGCCAGCACGATGTCGTCCTCGTCCGGCATCTCGAACAGCGTCTTCTTCTTCAGCCGCGACCGGCGGATCGCGTCGAAATCGGGCATATGCGCGATGCGGTTGAACCCCACCTCGGCGCAATAGCGGTCCACCTCGTCGGTGTCGCGCGAGCGGTTGGCCACGCAGCCGGCCAGCCGCACCTTGTAATTGTTCGATTTGGCCTGAACGGCCGCGATGATCCGGTTCATCGCGTAGATCGAGTCGAAATCGTTCGCGGTCACGATCACCGCGCGGTCGGCATGTTGCAGCGGCGCGGCGAACCCGCCGCAGACCACGTCGCCCAGCACGTCGAAGATCACCACGTCGGTATCTTCCAGCATGTGGTGCTGCTTGAGCAGCTTGACGGTCTGCCCCACGACATAGCCGCCGCAGCCCGTCCCGGCGGGCGGGCCGCCCGCCTCGACGCATTGCACGCCGCCCCAGCCTGTCGTCACGAAGTCTTCGGGGCGCAACTCTTCGGGGTGGAAATCCACCTCCTTGAGAATGTCGATGACGGTCGGCTGCAAGCGCCCGGTCAGGGTGAAGGTGCTGTCGTGCTTTGGATCGCAGCCGATCTGCAACACGCGCTTGCCCAGCTTGGCAAAGGCCGCCGACAGGTTGGAACTGGTCGTCGATTTGCCGATCCCGCCCTTGCCATAGACCGAAAAGACCTTGGCTCCCTCGATCTTCATCGCCGGGTCCTGATGGACCTGGACCGATCCTTCGCCGTCCTGTCCCTTGAGCGTCGGTATGTCGTCGCGCGGGCTCATCTCGGGCCAATCCTTCCTGTCTGTGTTGGTGTCTGTCGCGTCCGGGTCATTCTGCGGCCACCCCTTCCATCCGGTCCTCGATCGCGTCGGCGGCATCGCGCAGGGCGGCCAGCGTCGCGTCGTCGGGGGACCAATAGGCGCGGTCATGCGCCTCCAGCAGGCGGTTCGCCATGCGCGACGAGGCCGCCGGGTTGAGATCGGTCAGGCGCCGGCGCATCTCGGCATCCAGCACGAAGGTTTCCGAGATCCGCTGATAGACCCACGGCTCCACCTGCCCGGTGGTGGCCGACCAGCCCAGCGTGTTGGTCACGTGGCTTTCGATCTGGCGCACGCCCTCGGCCCCGTGGCTCAGAAGCGCCTCGTGAAACCTGGGGTTCAGCGCGCGCGACCGCGTCTCAAGCGAGACCTGGTCGGCCAGCGTGCGCACCTTGCCCGCCCCGCGGGTGGTGTCGCTGATATAGACGGCCGCTTCCCGTCCACCACGGGCGCGCTTGACCGCGCGGGAAATCCCGCCCAGCGTGTCGAAATAGTGATCCACTGTGGTCACGCCCAGTTCGACCGATTCAAGGTTCTGATAGGCCAGGTCCACGTCCTGCAAGGCCTGTTGCAATAGCGCGGTGTTCTGCTGCGCCTTGCCGTTCACCCCATAGGCGAAACTCTTGCGGGTCTCGTAGGCATCGGCCAGTTCGTCCTCGTCGCCAAAGGCCGACCCGTCCACCAACTGGTTCACGTTCGATCCGTAAGCCCCTTCGGCGTTTGAAAAAACCCGCAAGGCGGCGGTGTCCATGTCGCAGCCGATCTTCTCGGCATAAGACAGCGCATGGGCGCGGATGAAATTCCGCTCCACCGGTTCGTCCGCCGTGGCGGCCTTCAGCGCCGCCTCGGCCAGCAATTTGGTTTGCAACGGCAGCAGGTCGCGGAAGATGCCCGACAGGGTCATGACCACGTCGATGCGCGGGCGGCCCAGCTCGGCCAGCGGGATCAGGTCCGCGCCGCTCAGCCGTCCGAAACTGTCGAAGCGCGGCGTGGCGCCCATCAGGGCCAGCGCCTGCGCGATCGCGCTGCCATCGGACTTGATGTTGTCCGACCCCCACAGCACCAGCGCCACGCTGCGCGGCAGTCTCTTGTGGGTCTCCAGCAAAAGCTGCGCCTGTTGCGCGCCCTCGCGGCAGGCAAAGGCCGTGGGCATCCGAAACGGGTCGAAGGCGTGGATGTTGCGCCCGGTGGGCAGGATGTCGGGCGACCGGATCAGGTCGCCCCCCGGCACCGGCGGCGTGAACCGTCCCTCCAGCGCATTCAGAAGCGCGCCGATCTCGCCATTGCTCCGCAAAATGTGATCGGCGCGGGCACGGGTGTCGGCGTCGGCTCCCTCCATCAGGTCCAGGTACGCGGCGCGGGCCGCGTCGCTCATCGGGGCGCCCAGCACGTGCAGGCCTTCGGGGATCAGCGCCTCCTCGGTGTCCAGCAGGTCCAGCCACAGGCGCGCGGGGTCGCGCCCGTCCATGTCCACGGCTTCGGCCTGTTCGGCGATCAGCGCCTCCAACTCGGCGCGTTCGGCCGCGCCGGGGGCCATGCCGCGCCAGCGCGTCAGGCTGTCCTTCAACTCCGCCAGCCCCTTGTAAAGCCCCGAGGCCGCCAGCGGCGGGGTCAGGTGCGTCACCGTCACCGCGCCCGAGCGGCGCTTGGCCAGCGTCGCCTCCGAGGGGTTGTTCGACGCATAAAGATAGACATTCGGCATGTCCCCGATCAGCCGGTCGGGCCAGTCCGCCGCGCCCAGTCCGGCCTGCTTGCCCGGCATGAATTCCAGCGCGCCGTGCATCCCGAAATGCAACAGCACATCGGCGCGGAACGTGCTCCTGAGCCACAGGTAGAAGCTGGCGAAGGCATGGGTCGGCGCAAAGCCGCGTTCGAACAGCAGGCGCATCGGGTCGCCCTCGTAGCCGAAGGCGGGTTGCAGCCCGACAAAGACCTTGCCGAACCGCGCGCCCAGCACGAAAACGCCGCGCCCGTCCGATTGCACCTTGCCCGGTGCCGCGCCCCATTGCGCCTCGATCTCGTCCAGCCACGGGGTCTCGGCCACGATCCGGTCGGCGCTGACATGGGCGGCGACATTGGCCTCCTGCCCGTATTGCTGCGCGCTGCCCTCCAGCACCGCGGCGCGCAGCGCCTCGACACTCTCGGGCGGGGTCAGGTCATAGCCGCGCGCGGCCAGCGCCTGCAGCGTGGCGTGAAGCGAGCGGAACACGTCCAGGTAGGCCGCCGTCCCGGCCGCGCCCGCATTGGGCGGAAAGCCGAACAGCACGATGCCCACGCGGCGCTCGGCCACCTGGCCCCGGCGCAGCGCCACCAGCCGGTCGATGCGCGCGCCCAAGGCCTCGATCCGCTCGGGGCAGGGGGCCATCGCCCGCCGCGTCGCGCCCGCATCGCAGGCGCGCCCGCAGCCGGTGCAGGCCGCCTCGCCGTGGCGGCCGGCAAAGACCGTGGGGTTGGTCGCCCCGTCCAGTTCCGGCAGCGCGATCAGCATCGTGGTCTCGATCGGGCCCAGCCCCTGCGGCGAGGCGGCCCATTGCCCAAGCGTCTGGAATTCCAGCGGATGCGCGGCCACGTAGGGCACGTCCAGCGCCTGCAACACGCCCACCGCCGCGTCACTGTCGTTATAGGCCGGCCCGCCCACCAGCGAGAACCCGGTCAGCGACAGAAGCGCGTCGATCTTCACGCCCAGGTCGTCGCGGAAAAACGCCTCGATCGCTGGCCGCCCATCCAGCCCGCCGGCAAAGGCGGGCAGCACCCGCAGCCCCCGCGCCTCCAGCGCGCGGATGACCGCATCGTAATGCGCGGTGTCGCCCGACAGCACGTAGGACCGCATCAGCAGCACCCCCACCGTGCCCTTGCACGCCTTGGGTACGGGCAGCGCGGCAGGGTCTTCGGTGATGCGGGCCGCAAGGTCGGGGTGGTATAGCCCCGTTTCGGGGTATTCCAGCGGCGCGGGCGCGCGGGTGCCGCGCCACGCCCCGATCCGGCAATAGCGCGAGATCAGGAACCGCACGAGCCCCTCGATATTGTCGTCCGACCCGCCCAGCCAATACTGCATCGTCAGGAACCACGCCCGCAAATCCTGCGCCTTGCCGGGGATGAGCTTCAGGATCCGCGGCAGGCGGCGCAGCATCCGCATCTTGCGCGCCCCGTTCTCGGTCGAGGGGCTGGACGAGCCGCGCAGTTTTTTCAGCAGCTTCCGCGTTCCGCTTTCCGGGGCGCCCATGTCCAGCGTGCCCATCCGCGTCAGCTTGACGATCTTGGCATCGGCGATGATCCCGGCCATCGCGTCGCAGTGATCGCGCCGCGCCTGCAGATTGGGCAGGATCGCCTCGACATGCTCTTCCAGGAACAGCAGCGCACAGATCACCATGTCGGCCCGCGCGATCGCGGCGCGCGCGGCGGCCAGCGCGGCGGGGCTTTCGCCCCATTCGGCCGCCGCGTGCACGTCCAGTTCCAGGCCCGGAAACTCGGCCGCCATGCGCTCGGCGGCGCGGGCGCAGGGGCCGGCGGCATGGCTGTCCAGCGTCAGGATCACCACGCTGTAGCGGGCCTCGGCCCGGGCTATGCAAAGATCATCGCGCATAATGGGCCTTGGCCTCGTAAAGCGTGTCCACCCCGATCTCGCAGACCCCCCGCTCGGTGGCGAAAATCTCGGTGTTGCGCCGCGCCTTGCCGCGCACGAAGAACGGGATCTTCTTCAATTCGCGTTCGGCCTCGTCCAGCCAGATCACCTCGGCGGTCTTCTTCTGTTCGCAAATATCCTCGGGGGGGGTCCCGCCAGCGGCGGGACGGGGGGCAGACAGCCCCCCCTTGCCGCCCGACAGGGCCGCGCCGCCGTGATGGCTGGCGCCCGCGTCGTCGTGGAACTCGAAATCCTCGCGGAACATGTGCAGCAGGTGCTCTTCCAGCCCCATGACCAGCGGGTGCACCCAGGTGTCGAAGATGACATTCGCCCCCTCCAGCCCCATCTGCGGGCTGTAGCGGGCGGGGAAATCCTGCACATGCACCGGGGCCGAGATCACGGCGCAGGGAATACCCAGCCGCTTGCCGATATGGCGCTCCATCTGGGTGCCGAGGATCATCTCGGGGGCCAGGCTTTCGATCCGCGCTTCGACATCGAGGTAGTCGTCGGTGATCAGCGCCTCGACGCCGTAATCCTTCGCCAGCGCCCGGATCGGCCGGGCCATCTCGCGGTTGTAGCAGCCAAGCCCCACCACCTCGAAGCCCATCTCGTCGCGCGCGATGCGCGCGGCGGCGGCCACGTGGGTGCCATCACCGAAAAGGAACACCCGCTTGCCCGTCAGATAGGTTGAATCCACGCTGGCCGAATACCACGGCAGCCGCAAACGCGCTTCATTCAAAACTTCAGAAATGCCCGTCAAGGCACTGACTTCGCGCACGAAATCGCGCGTTGTACCGACGCCGATCGGCACGCATTTCGTATAGGGCAGGCCCAGTTCGCGCTCCATCCAGCGGCAGGCGGCCTCGCCGGTTTCGGGATACATCAGCACGTTGACATGCGCCGCCCCCAGCCGGGTCAGATCGTCGGGGCTCGC
>JAASSQ010000163.1 GCA_021767845.1 Roseovarius sp.
CGGCCCTCGGCATCGGCGTCGGTCAGGGTCTGGCGGTTGTTGCCACCCGCAACACCCGGCCCGATCCGGGCCATCTCCATCAGGCTGTCCCAAAGCCGGTCGCCATTGATCCTGAGGTTCTCGCCCGCTGCGGCCATTGCTTGTCTCCCTGTGTCGTTCGTCATGCGGGCCCTTTTGGCGGGCCTCTTGCCAACGGTCTGATCCTGACCGTATGGTCAAGATGATCGCACCACACGTTGACCAACCGGTCAAGAAATTTCTGGAAACACGCCACGATGGCCCAAACCGCGCGCCCCTCGAGCAAGAAAGACATTCGCCGCGAGAACGAAAAGCTTATTCTTGAGGCAGCGGAAAAAGTCTTTGCAGAGGCGGGGTTTGGCGGCGCCACCATGCAGTTGATCGCCGATGTGGCCGGCTTGCCCAAGGCCAATCTGCATTATTATTTCCCAACCAAGGAATCGCTGTATCGCCGCGTGGTGCAGGATATTTTCCACGATTGGCTGAAAGCGGCCGACATCTTCGACGATGCTCCGGGGCCGGTCGAGGGAATCGGCGCCTATATCGACGCCAAGATGGAAATCAGCCGCCGCCATCCCGCCGGGTCCAAGGTCTGGGCCTCCGAGGTCATGCACCGCGCGCCGGTCATCCAGGATTACCTGGAAACCACGCTGGTGGAATGGACCGAGGGGCGCATGGCCGTGATCCAACGCTGGATCGACGAAGGCAAGATGGACCCGATCGACCCGCGCCACCTGCTTTACATGCTGTGGGCGACGACCCAGCATTATGCCGATTTCGGCCACCAGATCGAAACGCTGAATGCCGGTCAGCCCCTCTCGGAGCGGCAGTGGGAGGAGGCCAAGGAAACGGTCAAGGCCGTCATCCTGAAAGGCATCGGGGCGAAGGGGGCGGGCTGATGGCCCGTGGGCTCTTTCCCGGACCCGAAAAATGCAGCACTCTGACGCGACCGCACCGGCAGGAGCCCGCATGACCCAGGCCAGAACAGCCAAGAAACCGACGCGCATCCAGTTGCGCAACCGCAAGCGCATCCTGGATGCGGCGCTGGATGTCTTTTCGCAGCACGGGTTCCGCGGCGCGACGCTGGACCAGATCGCCACGCAGGCCGGTCTGTCCAAGCCCAACATCCTGTATTACTTCGAGGGCAAGGAAGACATCCACGTCACGCTGCTCAACCAGTTGATGGATGCCTGGCTCGCCCCCCTGCGCGAGATCGACCCGAAGGGTGATCCGCTGCGCGAAATCCTGCGCTACGTGCATCGCAAGCTGGACATGAGCCGAGAGTTCCCGCGCGAAAGCCGGCTTTTCGCGAACGAGGTGTTGCAGGGCGCGCCGAGGATGCGGCCGCATCTGGAGACCGGTCTCAAGGAGCTGGTCGATGACACGGCCGCCGTGATCGACGGCTGGATCGCGCAGGGCCGGCTGGCCCCTGTCGATCCGCGCCACCTGATCTTCTCGATCTGGGCGACGACGCAGCACTATGCCGATTTCGACGCGCAGGTGCAGGTGTTGATGGAAGGTCGCGATGTTCACCGCGACGCGGCCGAGTTTCTCGAAACGCTCTACACCCGGATGCTCTCGGTGCGCTGAGGCAACCCGGCGCAAAGTCGGCCCGAACGATTCTCGGGCCGCCTGCTCATGTCATCGCATCCCCTGCGGAACGGCGCCGATCACTCGGCCGCGCATTTCATCGGGTTGTTGGGATGCATCGGCCAGTTGAAATAGTCGTCCGACACGGTCTTGCCGGTGCGCGGATCGACCTCGCCGGCGGGCAGCCGTTCCATGGTGATGCAGCCCTCCACCGGGCAGACGTTGACACACAGGTTGCAGGCAACGCATTCCGCGTCGATCACGTCGAATACCCGGTCCTCGGACATCGAGATCGCCTGATGGCTGGTATCCTCGCAGGCCGCATAACACCGGCCGCACTTGATGCAGGCGTCCTGGTCGATCCGGGCCTTGGTCACGTAGTTGAGGTTCAGATCCTGCCAGTTGACCACGTTGGGCACCGCTCGGCCGACAAGCTCATCGACCGAGGCAAACCCCTTCTCGTCCATGTATTGCGACAGGCCCGAGATCATTTCCTGCACCACCTTGAACCCATAGGTCATCGCGGCGGTGCAGACCTGCACGTTGCCCGCTCCAAGCGCCATGAACTCGGCCGCGTCGCGCCATGTCGTCACGCCGCCGATCCCCGAGATCGGCAACCCCGACAGCGCCGGGTCGCGGGCGATCTCGGCCACCATGTTCAGCGCGATGGGCTTCACCGCCGGGCCGCAATAGCCGCCATGCGCGCCTTGCCCGTCGATCATCGGCTCGGGCGAGAAATGGTCCAGATCGACCGAGGTGATGGAATTGATCGTGTTGATCAGGCTGACCGCGTCGGCGCCGCCATCCTTGGCCGCCTGCGCAGGCTTGCGGATGTCGGCGATATTGGGCGTCAGTTTCACGATCACCGGCAGGTCCGAGTGTTTCTTGCACCATTCCGTGACCTGCTGCACGTATTCGGGCACCTGGCCCACGGCACTGCCCATGCCGCGTTCGCTCATGCCGTGGGGGCAGCCGAAATTCAGCTCCACGCCGTCGCAGCCGGTCTCGACCACCCGTTCAAGGATCGCTTTCCAACTGTCCTCGTTGACCGGCACCATCAGGCTGGCGATCAGGGCGCGGTCGGGATAGTCGCGTTTCACCCGCGTCATCTCGTCCAGGTTGGTCTGAAGCGGCCGGTCGGTGATAAGCTCGATGTTGTTCAGGCCAAGCAGGCGCCGGTCCGCGCCCCAGATCGCGCCATAGCGCGGCCCGTTCACGTTGACGACGGGCGGCCCTTCCTCGCCCAGGGTCTTCCACACGACCCCGCCCCAGCCCGCCTCGAAGGCGCGGCGCACGTTGTATTCCTTGTCCGTGGGCGGCGCCGACGCCAGCCAGAACGGGTTGGGCGATTTGATTCCGATGAAGTTCGTTTCGAGATTGGCCATGTCGCTGATCTCCCTGTTGTGGTGTCGCCTCAGCCCATCAGGCTGGCGTGGATGTCTTCGGCCGCGTCGCGCCCTTCGGCGACGGCGGTCACGGTCAGATCGTCGCCGCCAGCCGCGCAATCGCCGCCGGCCCAGACCATGTCGAGGCTGGTGCGCCCCGCGCCGGTGACCTTGATCTTGCGGCCGTCCAGCTCGGGCAGGCCGTCGCCCTCCAGCGTCTGGCCGATCGCCTTGAACACCTGGTCGGCGGGCAGGCGGAAGGTCTGGCCGGTGGGGGAGAGATCGTCATCGGTATACTCGAATTCGACCTCGCGCACCGCGCCGTTACCGTGGATCGCCACGGGCTGCGCATTGGTGATGATCCGCACCCCGTTCGAGGCCGCCAGGTCCTGTTCGTACTCGCTGGCATTCATGCGGTCCCGGCCTCGGCGATAGACAAGGCTCACGTTCAGCGCTCCCAGCAACTTCGCCTGAACGGCGGCATCCACGGCCGTCATGCCGCCGCCGATCACCACCACGTCGCGGCCGACGGGCAGGGTGGCAAGGTCGCTGGCCTGACGCAGATCGGCGATGAAATCCACGGCATTGCCGATCCCGTCCTTGTCCTCGGCCTCGAGGCCCAGGGCATTGACCCCGCCCAGTCCGATCCCAAGGAACACCGCGTCATGGTCGGCCTTCAACTGCTCCAGCGTCATGTCCCGGCCCAACCGTTTGCCGGTCTCAACCGTGATGCCGCCGATCTGCAGAAGCCAGTCAACCTCGCGCTCGGCGAAATTGTCCACCGTCTTGTAGGCGGCGATGCCGTATTCGTTCAGCCCGCCGGGTTTGGGGCGGGCGTCGAAGATGGTCACGTCGTGGCCCTTCATCGCCAGGCGATGCGCACAGGCCAGCCCGGCGGGCCCTGCGCCGACCACCGCGATGCGCTTGCCGGTCGGCTCGGTCCGGGTGAAGGGATGCACCCCTGCCTCCATCAGCGTGTCGGTGGCATAGCGTTGCAATTGCCCGATCAGAACCGGCTTGCCCTCGGCGGCTTCGCGCACGCAGGCCTGTTCGCACAGCGTTTCGGTGGGGCAGACGCGGGCGCACATGCCGCCCAGGATGTTCTGCTCCAGGATCGTTTCGGCCGCCGCTTCGGGTGTGCCGGTGGCGATCTGCCGGATGAACAGGGGAATGTCGATATCGGTCGGGCAGGCCGTGATGCACGGCGCGTCATGGCAGAAATAGCACCGATCGGCGGCGACCGTCGCCTCGTGCTCGTCCATCCGCGGATGCAGGTCGTCGAAATTCTCGGCATAGGCCGCCTGATCCAGCCGCCCCGCCACGATGCCCGGTGTCAGCGAGTTGTCACGCAAGGGAACCTCCAACTGTTGAATATGATGCTTGTTGTTTTGCTCAGTATTCCACGATTCTATTTTTTATCAAATGGTAAAAATAAGGCGGAAAATTGGCTGGAAACGCAGGGGCTTATCCCGCGCCACGGGGCATCCGCCGCCGCGCGGGGCGGTGGGCAAAGCATTGACAGGGCCGGGGGGCTTGCGTGCCTAGCGCGATTTCTCGTGGTCGAAGCGTTGCCGCGCGATGGCCTCGTTGCGGTCAGCCTTGCGCTGGTCGGCCAGGGCCTTTTCCACGTAATTCAGATGTGCGATCACGGCGGCGCGCGCCGCGTCGGCATCGCGGGCCTGCAGGGCGGTGTTGATTGCCCTGTGCTGATCCAGAAGTGCGCCGCGCGTCGTGCGCTGCTTGAACATGACCTGTCGGTTGTAGAACACGCCTTCCTGCAACAACTGGTACATCGACCGCATCATGTGCAGCATCACCACGTTGTGGCTGGCCTCGATGATGCCCATGTGAAATTCCGCATCCAGCCGCGCCTCGGCCTTGGGATCGGATTTCTGATGCGCCGCTTCCATCTTGTCGAACACCGCCTGGATGACCTTCAGGTCGGTATCCGAGGCCAGCCGCGCCGCGCGTTCCGCCGCCAATCCCTCCATGTCGCGGCGAAAGGCGATGTAATCGAACACCGCCTCGTCGTGATCCGCGAAAAGCCGGATCAGTGCCGGGGAAAAGGCGCTGCCCAGAACATCGGCCACGAAAATGCCCGCCCCGGCCCGCGTGCTCAAAAGGCCCTTGTCCTGTAACTCGGCCACCGCCTCGCGCAGGGACGGGCGCGACACGCCCAAGCGTTCCGCCAGTTCGCGTTCCGAAGGCAGGCGCTCGCCGGGCCGCAGGATACCGCGCAGGATCAGTTTCTCGATCTGCCGGGTGACGGCGGTGGACAGCTTTTCGGGCGTGACACGTTCAAAGGGCATGGCGCGATCCTGGCAAAACTGGTCAGATCATATGACCAGCCTGCAGGACGGGCAAGCGTCGCGGCGGTCAGCTTTCCGACAGCCGCCAGCGGCCCGCCTGCTCGGGCAGGAATGCTTCGACCGTCGCGGTGGCGATCACCTGGGTTTCGCCGGTTTGCGGGTTGGCCACGTTCTGTCCGCCCTTGACCGCCCGCACCTCGGCGCGGCCACGCGGCAGACCATGCGCCAGAGCGGCGGGGTCCAGCCGGTCTGGCTCCTGCACACCGACGGTGACCTGCACGCGCATCTCGGCATGATCCAGCCCCGTCGCCTTGAAGATCGGCAGGGTCGAATGGCGGATCGCGTCCTCGATCGCGCGCGCGGCGGCCTTCTGGTAATCCATGCCGTGCAGGTCGTTGCCCATGCCCATCTCGATGATGATCCGCCGCTCAGTCATCGCTGCGCTCCATCTGGAAACTCACTGAAATGGCGGCATTGGCGATCACGGTGGGGTTTCCCTCGCCCTCGGGCCGGGGAATATCCAGCCCGCCCTGCGCCGCCGTGACACTGACCTGACCATAGGGGAACACCCCGGCCACCGCCGCGCAATCCACCGCCTCGGGCTGCTGCACCGCGATCTCAACGTCCAGGATCATCGCCGATTTGTCGAAACCGTAAAGCTCGGCCATGTTGATCGAATTGCGCCACAGCGCATCCTGCACCGCGCGTTTCGCGGCCTCCGTGTAATCCTGTCTGCGCAGGGACGTGCCCATGCCGAATTCGGTCAACACGCGGTGCTTTGGCATCGCTCGCTTCTCCTGCTTCCCGTTGCCCGGACGGCGGGTCAGTATTCCACGCCGATCTGCGCCTTGATGCCCGACCGGAACGGATGCTTGACCAGTTCCATTTCGGTCACGAGGTCGGCGATCTCGATCAACTCGTCCTTGGCATTGCGCCCGGTCAGCACGACATGGGTCATGTGCGGCTTTTCCTCGACCAGGAATTGCACGACCTCGTCGATATCCAGGTAATCATAGCGCAGCGCGATGTTGATCTCGTCCAGCAGCACCATCTTGTTGGTCTCGTCGCGGATCAGCTCCTTGGCCTTTTCCCAGGCGGCCTGCGCCATCTCGGTGTCGCGGTCCCGGTCCTGCGTTTCCCAGGTGAATCCCTCGCCCATCGTGTGAAACGAGCAGATGTCGGAAAACTCCGACAGGATCAGGTCGCGCTCGCCGGTGCTCATCCCGCCCTTGATGAACTGCACCACGGCGCATTGCATGTCGTGGGCGATACAGCGGAAGATCATCCCGAACGCGGCCGAGGATTTGCCCTTCCCCTTGCCGGTATGCACGACGATCAGGCCCTTCTCGTCGGTCTTGGTGGCCATGATCTTGTCGCGTGCGGC
>JAASSQ010000164.1 GCA_021767845.1 Roseovarius sp.
CTGCTCCTCAACCGCAGGCTGCGCGCCCCGCTCACCCGGCTGCTGACCCCGCCGCCCGATCAGGACCACGCCATTGCCCGCGCGCGCCGCACCCTGCTGCTGCTTCTGCCGCTCGCCCTGCCGCTCCTAGCCTACGCGCTGGCCGGGATCGGCGAAAGCCTGACGCGCTCGATCTTCGGCTCGGGCGAGGTGATCGCCTTCGGCAAACGGCTGTTCCTGTTCCTCGCGGTGCGCGCGCTGGTGCGCGACATCCTCGCCGACCCGCTCATCAAGCTCTTCGGGCGCTACGTGCTGCTGCCCGTGGCGGGGCTCTACGTGCTGGGCCTGCTCGGCCCCGTTGCCGACCGGCTCGAGGCCACGGTCGTGCCGCTCGGCAACATGTCCTTCGACCTGCTCTGGCTGCTCAAGGCGATCGTCGCGGGCGCCGTCGTCTTCTGGCTGGGGCGCTGGTCGAACGACCAGACCGGCCGCTATATCCAGTCGCAGCAGGACATGCGCCCGGCCACGCGGCAACTGGCCGCCAAGGCCGCCGAGATCACCATCTTCGGCGCGGCCTTCCTGGTGCTGATGAACGTGCTGGGCATCTCGCTCACCTCGCTGGCGGTGCTGGGCGGCGCGATCGGCGTGGGGCTGGGCTTCGGGCTGCAGAAGATCGCCTCGAACTTCATCTCCGGCGTGATCCTGCTGCTCGAAGGGCAGGCCACGGTCGGCGATTACGTCGAGCTCGACAACGGCGAGGCCGGCACGATCGTGAAAACCACCGCCCGCGCGATGATCCTCGAAACCTATGACGGCCGCTGGATCGTCGTCCCGAACGAGGATTTCATCACCACCCGCGTCATCAACTATTCCGACCAGGGCAGCGCCAACCGCTACGAGGCGGCCTTCTCGGTCTCCTACGACACCGACATCAACCGCGTCCCCGCCCTGATCGAGGCGGCGGTCTCGAAACTCCCCTTCATCCTGCAAGAGCCCGACGGCCCCGATTGCGAGCTGCGCGGCTTCGGCGACAGCGGCGTGGATTTCGCCGTGGAGTTCTGGGTGAACGGCATCGACGACGGCAAGAACCGCTTCACCCCGCAGGTGCTTTTCGCGATCTGGAACGCGCTCAAGGAGAACGGAATCGAGATCCCCTTCCCGCAGCGCGTCGTGCATCACGTGGGGCTGGAGGGCGCGGCATCGCCGCCCTCAACGGGCAAGACATGAGCGGCACCCCCTGCCCCGACCCGGCCCGCAACGGGCATGGTTGCCCACCCGGTGATGGCCTGCGCACGGGAGGGCCGTGACGATGGGCACCGCGCTTGTTATCGGCGCAGGGCCCGCGGGGCTGATGGCCGCCGAGGCCTTGGGCCACGCGGGCCACGCCGTCACCGTGGCCGAGGCCAAACCCTCGCCCGCGCGCAAATTCCTGATGGCGGGCAAATCGGGGCTGAACCTCACCAAGGACGACCCCTCCGAGGCCTTTCTGCGCGCCTACGGCACCGCCGCGCCCACGCTGCGCCCGATGCTCGACGCCTTCGGCCCCGCGCAGGTGCGCGACTGGGCCGAGGGGCTGGGCCAGACGCTCTTCACCGGCTCGACCGGGCGGGTCTTTCCCACCGCGATGAAGGCCTCGCCGCTCTTGCGGGCGTGGCTGGCCCGGCTCGACGGGCTGGGCGTCACGATCCGCACCCGCTGGCGCTGGCAGGGCTGGGACGGGGACGTGGCGCTCTTCGACACGGCAGGCGGGCCGCAGCGGATCGCGGCGGATGTCACCGTGCTGGCCTGCGGCGGGGCCAGCTGGGCGCGGCTCGGCTCGGACGGGGCCTGGGCCGCGCATCTGCCCGATGCTGCGCTTGCCCCCTTCCAGCCCGCCAATACCGGGCTTTGCGTGGACTGGTCGGCCCACATGGAGCGCCATTTCGGCGCCCCGCTCAAGGGCATCGCGCTGCGGGCGGGCGGCCATGTCTCGCGCGGCGAGGTGGTGATCTCGCGCGCCGGGCTCGAAGGCGGCGGGCTCTACCCGCTCTCGCCGCCGCTGCGCGCGGGCGCGCCGCTGACCCTCGATCTTGCCCCGGACCTCTCCGAGGCGCGCCTGCGCGACCGGTTGTCGCGCCCGCGCGGCAAGTCCAGCCTGTCGAACCACCTGCGCAAGACCCTGAGGCTCGACCCGGCCAAACAGGCGCTGCTGATGGAATTCGGCCGCCCCCTGCCCGATGATCTCGCCCCGCTGCTCAAGGCGCTGCCCATCGCCCATTCCGGCCTGCGCCCGATGGACGAGGCGATCTCCACGGCCGGCGGCCTGCGCCTCGACGCGCTCGACGCGGACCTGATGCTGCGCGACCGCCCCGGCACCTTCGCCGCCGGCGAGATGCTCGACTGGGAGGCGCCGACCGGCGGCTACCTTCTGACCGCGTGCCTTGCCACCGGCCTCTGGGCCGGACGCGCCGCCGCCCATCACGCCGCGCGCTGAGCCCTTCATCTGGCGAAAAATACCTCAGGGGGTCCGGGGGACAGCGTCCCCCGCAAACCGTGCGCCAAATCCAGACCGGCCGGGGGCTCTGCCCCCGGACCCCCGGGGTATTTCGACCAAGAAGAAGCTGCGGCGCGCGCCCTGTTAACAATCGCGCCTGACGGGGCAAATACCGACGTGATACCGACGTGATACCGACGTTATACCGACGCGATACCGATCCCGGATTTTCCAGTTAACCAAGGCCAACACGCCGATTCGCCGCGAAAGGTTAACGCGCCGCCAGCATCGCCAGCCGGATGAGCGTCCGCTCCACCAGCGCCATCTCCGGCGCGTGCTGCCCCGCCGAGCGCAGCTTCAGGTCGGTATCGGTCAGCAGCGTCAGCGCATCCGCCAGCTTCGGCGCCCCCCATTTCTGGGCCTGCCGCAGCATCCGGTCCCGGCGCGGCCCGAAAACCGGCGGCCGGACCCGCCCGATCCCCTGCGCCGGCCCACCGGGATCTGAGGCGGCGGCGTAGAGCGTGCGGAAATGCCGGGTCGCCGTGATGCAAAGCGTGACTGGCTGCACCCCTTGGGCGCGCAGGCGTTTCATGACCGGGCCGATCTCGCCCGAGCGGGCCTCGGCCACGATGTTGAGGATGTCGTCCAGCTCGGCTTCGGTCGAGCTCGGTGCGCAGGCGGCCACGTCCTCGGGGCTGACCGGGGCGCTGTCGCCCAGCTTGAAAAGTCCAAGTTTTTCCATGGTTTGCCGGAAATCGCCCGGATCAAGCTCGCGCGCCAGGGCCGTCAGGTCGCGCATCGCGTCCGGGCTGATGTCGTGCAGGCCCGCCGCCTTCAGCGCCGCCTCGATCTCGGCGCGCGACGGCGGGTCGTCATAGATCGCGGCGGCATAGGCGTTGGCGTGCCCCTCGAACAGCTTGCGCAGCTTCGAAGCCGCTTTCAACTGCCCCGCCGTCACGATCACCTGCGCATCGCCCGGCTGCCATTCGGACAGCGCATCGGTGACGATCGGCGCCACCGCATCCGAGGCGTCCTCCACGAAGGCCACGCGCGGGCCGGGAAAGAACCCCTGCGCCTTGACCGCATCGAGCAGCATCGCGGGGTCCTTGCGCAGTTCGGCCGCGGGAATGCGGGTCAGGCGCATCTCTTCCTCGCCCTTGGGGCCGATCAGCGCCGCGATCACCTCCTGCCGCTTGAGCGCCACGCGCATCCCGTCGGTGCCATGGATCAGCAGGCCGGCGCGATCGGGCTCGGGGCGCGCGAAATAGCCCGGCGCATCGCGTCCCGACAGCTTCATGCCCCGGCCCTCCGTTCAGCGCCAAGCCCCCGAAATAACTTGCCTTTCCGCGCGACCCCAAGTTCCGCGCCGGGGGCCGTCAGCGGTTTGCGGGATGGCTCAAATGACGACATTCACGATCCGGCCGGGGACGACGATCACCTTCTTGGGCTGGGCCCCATCCAGCGCCTTGACCACAGCATCGGCGGCCAGCGCCTGTTTTTCAACCTCGGCCTTGTCCATGTCCCTGGGCACGCTGATTTCGGCCCGGCGCTTGCCGTTGACCTGGATCGGCAGGGTCACGGTATCATCGACCAGCATCGCCTCGTCCGCCTGCGGCCACGCCGCCTCGGCCGCCAGCCCTTCCTGGGCAAGCGCGGCCCAGAGTTCCTCGGACAGGTGCGGAGTCATCGGCGACATCAGCTTGACCAGCGCACGGGCGGCCTGCCGCCGGGCGTCGCTGCCGGCCTGCGACTTGGACAGCGTGTTGGTAAAGGCATAAAGCCGCGCGATTGCGGCGTTGAAACCAAAGGATTCCACGCCGCCCGTGACATCGTGAATGGCCTTGTGCATCTCGCGCAGAAGCGCCTCGTCGTGGTCATTGGCCGGCGCGTCGCTGGCCGCGATCTCGGTCACGATCCGATGGACGCGGGACAGGTGCTTGTAGGCGGCTTCGGCGCCCGCGGCGGTCCATTCCACGTCGCGTTCCGGCGGGCTGTCGGACAGCACGAACCACCGCGCGGTATCGGCGCCGAATTCCTCGATGATGGTGACGGGATCGACGACATTCTTCTTTGATTTCGACATCTTGGCCGACGGGATGACCTCGACCGCCTCGCCCGTGGCCTTCAGCTTGCCGTCCTCGACCTCTTCGGGAAGATGATAGACGGGGCGGCCGTTCGCGTCGCGCGTCTGGTAGATTTCGTGCGTGACCATGCCTTGGGTGAAGAGTGCATCGAAGGGCTCCACCGCCTTGGCAGGCAGGTGCCCGGTCAGGTGCATCGCGCGGGCGAAGAAACGGGAATAGAGCAGGTGCAGGATCGCGTGTTCGATCCCGCCGATATACTGGTCCACGTTCATCCAGTAGTCGGCCTCGGCCATGTCGGTCGGCGTCTCGGCGCGCGGCGCGGTGAAGCGGGCGAAATACCACGAACTGTCCACGAAGGTGTCCATCGTGTCGGTTTCGCGCCTGGCCGCCTTGCCGCAGGCCGGGCAGGTGCAATCGCGCCATGTCGGGTGGCGGTCCAGCGGGTTGCCCGGCTGGTCGAAGCTGACATCGTCGGGCAGACGCACGGGCAGGTTTTCCTTGGCCTCGGGCACCACGCCGCAGCTGTCGCAATGCACGACCGGGATGGGGCAGCCCCAGTACCGCTGGCGCGACAGGCCCCAGTCGCGCAGGCGATACTTGGTCACGCCCTGGCCCACGCCATTGGCCTCGCAGAAATCGATGGCCGCGTCGATCGCTTGTTCGCCGGTCTGCACCTCGTCCCCGGCGAAGCCCTTGACGTAGCGTACCTTTTCGCTTTTCGGCGGGACATAGGCGATGCCGCTGTCCTCGGGGCGGGCGAACCCCTCCTCCGGGGTTTCCGGCTCGTATGTGGACACGACCGGCAGACCATACCTGTTCGCGAAATCAAGGTCGCGCTGATCGTGCGCGGGGCAGCCGAAAATGGCGCCCGTGCCGTAATCCATCAGGATGAAATTCGCCACATAGACGGGCAGTTCCCACGACGTGTCGAACGGGTGGCGCACCCGAAGCCCGGTGTCGAAGCCCTTTTTCTCGGCCTTTTCAAGCTCTTCCTCGGACGTGCCCATGCGGCGGCATTCGGCGTTGAAGGCGGCCAGATCGGCGTTGTCCTTTTCAAGCTGGCGGGCCAGCGGGTGATCGGGCGACACGCCGACGAAGCTTGCGCCCATCAGGGTGTCGGGGCGGGTCGTATAGACCTCGATCCGGTCGTGGCCTTCCGGTCCGTCGATCAGCGAGAACGCGAATTGCAGCCCGCGCGACCGGCCGATCCAGTTGGCCTGCATCAGCTTGACCTTTGCGGGCCAGTTGTCCAGCCCATCCAGCGCCTCGAGCAAGTCTTCGGCGAAATCCGAGATGCGGAAGAACCACTGCGTCAGCTCCCGCCGCTCGACAAGGGCGCCCGACCGCCAGCCGCGGCCGTTTTCCACCTGCTCGTTGGCCAGCACGGTCATGTCCACCGGGTCCCAATTGACGACCGCGTTCTTGCGATAGACCAGCCCCTTTTCCAGCATGTCCAGGAACAGGGCCTGCTGCTGGCCGTAATACTCGGGGTCGCAGGTGGCGAACTCGCGGCTCCAGTCGATGCTAAGGCCGAGCGGCTTCATCTGGGCACGCATGTCGTCGATGTTGGAATAGGTCCAGTCCTTGGGGTGCCCGCCGCTGGCCATGGCCGCGTTTTCCGCCGGCATCCCGAAAGCGTCCCATCCCATCGGATGAAGCACGTTGTGACCCGTGGCCAGCTTGTAGCGCGCGATCACGTCGCCCATCGTGTAGTTGCGCACATGCCCCATGTGGATGCGCCCCGACGGATAGGGAAACATCTCGAGCACGTAATACTTGGGCTTGTCCGCGCTGCGCGTGGCGCGGAACAGGCCCGCCTTGTCCCAGGCGTCCTGCCATTTGGCTTCGATTTCGGCGGCAGAATAGCGCGACATGTGCTGCACCCCTTGGTGGTCCCGTCCCTTGTTGCCCCGCGTGATAGGCCGCGCGCGCCGCAGGGTCCAGTGGCAACGCACAAAAATGCAGGCCTAGGCAGCAGTGCAAGCGCCGCCTATAACGTAGGAAACACGCGCATCGGGCCGCCCTTGGCATGAAAATCCTGTTCATTCACCAGAACTTTCCGGGGCAATACAAGCACCTGGCGCCGCTTCTGGCGGAACGCGGCCACCAATGCGTGGCCCTGACGCTGCGCAC